>NZ_LFEL01000030.1:0-11673 GCF_001037965.1 Bacillus sp. LL01
CACATGGTAGAACTCACCTACCAATTTCTGAATATCGGTAATCGTTAATATTTTCGGCTTGGAATTCGGAATAATATCTTTTAGAGCTTCAGCTGCCAAGTCGGCGTTCATATCTTGATTAATTAAAGAAGAATAAGCGACTACCCRGATGAGTGCTCCTTCTAACTCTCTAATATTAGTATCAATTTGATTGGCGATATAGAGCATGACTTCATTTGGAATATCTAAGTTTTCAGCCTTTGCTTTCTTTCTCAAGATCGCAATACGCGTTTCTAAGTCAGGCGGTGTAATGTCGGTAATAAGGCCCCACTCAAACCTAGAACGCAAACGATCCTCGAGCGTCGGAATTTCTTTAGGCGGTCGATCACTTGAAATGACTATTTGCTTTGATTCCTCATGTAATGCATTAAATGTATGGAAAAATTCTTCTTGTGTTTGTTCTTTTCCAGCTAAGAACTGAATATCATCAATAAGCAGGACATCTACATTGCGATACTTATTGCGAAAGTTAACCGCTTTGTTATCACGAATGGAATTAATAAATTCATTTGTGAACTTCTCTGATGAAAGATAGACCACTTTTGCATTTGGATTGTGATCCATCACATAATGCCCAATTGCATGCATTAAGTGAGTACTGCCAAGTCCTACGCCCCCGTAAATAAATAGAGGATTATAAGCTTTAGCTGGTGCTTCGGCCACAGCGAGCGAAGCGGCATGTGCAAACCGGTTCCCAGAACCAATAACAAATGTATCAAATGTGTATTTGTCATTTAACATTGTTTTAGTGCCGTTACTATTACCATTAGTATCTGGTACTGGCTTTTTCTTTTTAGGTGGCTCAATTAAAAAATCATCCTCAAGTTCATTTTGAGGGATGACAAATCTCGGAATTAAGCGGGCTCCCGTTAATTGTTCTATTGTATCGGAGGTTAGTCCGGCATAATGCTCCTCTAGCCAGTCCCGAGCAAATTCATTTGGTGCTGTAATGGTTATGACATCGTTTTKWATGTCATTGGCTTTAGTTGATTTAAGCCATGTCTCATAACTAGGCTTACTCACTTTTTTCTCCATTTCAGCTAAAGCTCGTTCCCATAAATCATGTATATTCTCCAACCGACGTACCCTCCTTTTTAACCGTTTCTTTAAGTGACTCGTTTTCCATTCACCATAAAAAGCCGCTGTAAAACCTTTGTACAACGCCCAGGAATCAGTGAATAAATATCCATACACACCCCAAATGTGGAGAGTGATATAATATAGTAGGAAAATAACTTTTAAACATTTATAGACATCCTGTGGACAAGGTATTAAACAGTCGTAAAAAATTGTCCACAAGTTTACCCACAGGTTGTGGACAATATTAAGGTGGAATTAGGCTATCCACGAGTGAAAACATATTAATCATAGCAAAAAAACAGTACTCCCGCAACGCTTTCTTGTATTTATCCACATAGCACAGGATCTTGTGTTTTGAACTTGTCCACAACACAAGATATGTGAATAAGATGTCGATAAAGTTGAGGATAGACCGAAAAATGTCGAAAATAAGTTATCCACATGATTTTTTGGAGAATGTAGAAGTTTGGTGTACAATAGAGGAGAATAAATAAATGGATCGGTTAATAGCTGAAGATCGAGTAGGGTTGTTTGGTAATTTAAAAACTTATCTTGACAACTGCACCTCATGTTTCTTATAATTTACAAGAATGTCTTTAGAAAGTATCCTCAGGGAGGTGTAATAAATGGGAAAACCAACTTTCCARCCGAATAATCGTAAACGTAAAAAAGTACACGGTTTCCGTACGCGTATGAGTACTAAAAACGGCCGTAATGTATTAGCTCGTCGTCGTCGTAAAGGAAGAAAAGTATTATCTGCATAGGCCACTGAATGTCAGTGGTCTTTTTCTACTTCTAAAAGAAGGAAGATCTAAGTAGAATGTTGAAGATTTAAGTTCAGATAATCTTTTGAGTGTTTGAGGTGTACGTACATGAGAAAAGAGCAACGGATCAAGAAAAACGAAGAGTTCTCGTCCGTATTTAAAAAAGGTCAGTCCGTTGCCAATCGGCAATTTGTACTGTATTCCTTGAAAAAAGAGGGACAAGCTAATTTTCGAATTGGGTTGTCCGTAAGTAAAAAAGTCGGGAATGCTGTTGTTCGCAATCGTATTAAACGGTATGTGAGAACAGTATTCCAAACTTATCAAGAAGAGCTTCCGCCAAATTATGATTTTGTCATTATTGCAAGACACCCAGTTGCTGAAATGGACTTTCATCAAGTCGAATCTAGTTTAAAACATGTGCTGAAAAAAGCACGCCATATAAAAAAGAAGGATCATACGTCACATTAAGAATCGGATCTATTCATTATAATAATATTGTAGATTATCAGTGAACTGTTCTGATTGGTACGTGCGTTCATATAAATAGAACGAAKATGGACAAGGAGGAGAGCTCGTGCTCAAGAAGTTTGGACTAATAACAATGATAATTGGTCTGCTCTTTGTTATGACTGGATGTTTTGACATTGATCAACCAATCACAAGAGATAGTGAAGGGTTCTGGAATTCATATTTTGTTTACCCACTATCTTGGCTCATCATTTATTTTGGAGAATTGTTAAATAGTTACGGTCTGTCTATTATTGTCGTAACGATTTTATTACGTCTATTAATTCTTCCACTAATGATCAAGCAAACCAAGAGTGCAAAGGCGATGCAAGCAATCCAACCGGAGATGCAAAAGCTTCGTGAAAAATACAGTGCTAAAGATCAAAAAACTCAACAAAAACTACAACAAGAAATGATGGCTATGTTCCAAGAGCGTGGTGTAAATCCACTAGCTGGTTGCTTACCTCTATTGGTGCAGATGCCAATCTTACTTGCTTTTTATCACGCGATTATGCGTACAGATGTAATTGGTAACTACTCATTCCTTTGGTTTGAATTAGGAGCACCAGATCCGTTTGTCTTACCGATTGTTGCAGGTATCACAACATTCATCCAACAAAAGATGATGATGGTAACGGACAATCCGCAAATGAAGATTCTTCTATATGTAATGCCAGTTATGATTTTTGTCTTTGCCATGTTCTTCCCAGCAGCTCTAACACTTTACTGGGTAGTAGGTAACCTTGTAATGATTACTCAAACATACTTTATTACAGGACCGAATGTTGGAAAAAGCAAAACAGCTGAAGCTACTGCAGGAGGGAAGAAAAAGTGACCCATGTGACTGTATCAGGTACGACGATTGAAGAAGCTGTAAAAAAAGCATTGTTGGAACTTGAAACGACGGAAGCGCGTCTTTCGTATCGAGTTGTCGAAGAACCGAAAAAAGGATTTCTAGGCTTTCTTGGATCAAGACCCGCAACAATTGAAGCTCACATCAAACCTGATCCAATCATGGAAGCTTATTCATTTCTAGAAACAACCATTTCTTTAATGGGAGTTCCGGCTACAATTGAGCAAAGTGAAGGTCAAGGGAAAACTCGTTTTGACTTGAAAAGCACAGAAGATATGGGTCGCGTGATTGGAAAGCGAGGGCAAACGCTGGAATCCTTAGATTATTTAACGAATCTAGTCGCTAATCGTCACAAAGACGCAGATTATGTTGCCATTGAAGTCGACGCAGAAAATTATCGCGAAAGACGTAGAGAAGCCCTTTTTCAGCTTGCACTGCGTGTAGCCGAAAAAGCAAAAGCAATCAATAAGCCCGTTTCACTAGAACCGATGAGTGCGCAAGAACGTAAAGTCATTCATTCTGCCTTGCAGGCTGCTGCAGGTGTCGAAACGTACTCGAAGGGAAAGGGACGCGAACGACATATTGTCGTCGGCCCTAAATAAATGAAGAACGAGGATGGCTCAAAGTGAGTCATCCTTTTTCTCTGGTTAGTACTAAGCATAATGTAGAAGAAAGATCAAGCTTCTGACATAGCTTTTAGAAGATGCTTGTGCTATTCTAAACATTTAGGAGTTACTTTTTAATGAGTATGCAAAGATAAGATAGATGTTAACAATAGAAGGAAAAAGGAAAGACTGTGAGGTGAACATAGTGGAATTTGATACGATAGCAGCGATTTCTACTGCGCTTGGAGAAGGTGCTATAGGAATTGTACGATTAAGCGGTGATCAGGCGGTTACGATTGCAGATAAGATTTATCAAGGGCCAAAGCCGTTAGAGGAAGTAGCTTCTCATACAATTGTGTACGGCTATATTATGGACCAAGACGTACGAGTTGAAGAAGCAATGGTGTCGATCATGAGGGCACCCCGGACTTTTACGCGTGAAGATGTCGTTGAGATTAACTGTCATGGTGGGCTCGTATCGGTTAATAAAGTTCTACAATTAGCTTTAAAACATGGTGCTAGATTGGCTGAACCTGGTGAATTTACGAAACGRGCTTTTTTAAATGGTCGAATTGATCTATCTCAAGCTGAGGGAGTTATGGACTTAATTCGTGCGAAAACAGATAAGGCAATGAATGTAGCACTCGGACAAGTCGAGGGGCGTCTTTCAAAGAAAATTTCAACACTACGACAAGCGCTACTAGAAACAGTTGCACATGTAGAAGTGAACATTGATTATCCAGAGTATGATGCTGAAGTCATGACTCATGAGTTATTAATTGAAAAGGCCAGCTTTGTAGAACAGGAAATTGATAAGCTACTTGCCACAGCAAACCAAGGAAAGATTTTACGTGAAGGCTTATCGACGGTCATCATCGGTCGTCCGAATGTTGGTAAATCTTCTTTGTTAAATAGTTTAGTCCACGAAGAAAAAGCAATTGTAACAGATATTGCTGGTACAACTAGAGATGTAATTGAAGAGTATGTAAATGTACGAGGTGTACCATTAAAGCTTGTCGATACTGCTGGAATTAGAGAGACAGAGGATATGGTCGAAAGAATTGGTGTCGAAAGATCTAGACAGGTGCTAAAAGAAGCCGAATTAATTTTACTTGTTTTAAACCACGGTGAACAATTGTCTAAAGAAGATGAAGCTTTATTTGAAGCGGTTAAACATTTAAATGTTATCGTGATTGTTAATAAAACAGATGTAGAGCGGAAAATTGATCTAGGACGAGTGAAGCAATTAGCTGAAGGGCGTCCAGTTGTGACGACTTCTCTCATTAAGGATGAAGGTGTAGATGAGCTCGAAGCTGCGATTGCCTCCTTATTTTTTGAAGGTGATTTAGAGGGCGGGGATGCAACATATGTATCTAATTCGCGTCATATCGCACTACTTGAACAAGCAAAGTCAACCATTCAAGATGCAATGGCTGCCATTGATATGGGTGTTCCTATTGATCTTATTCAAATTGACATTACAAGAACGTGGGAGCTTTTAGGTGAAATTATTGGCGATAGTGTGCATGAAAGCTTGATCGATCAACTGTTCTCCCAATTTTGTTTAGGGAAATAATTAATTAAAAAAGGAGGTTTTCAGATGAGTTATAATGGTGGAGAATTTGACGTCATCGTTGTAGGTGCAGGCCATGCAGGGGTAGAAGCTGGACTAGCGTCTGCGCGTATGGGGGCAAATACATTGATGTTGACACTGAATTTAGATGCTGTGGCATTTATGCCATGTAATCCTTCGGTTGGAGGTCCTGCAAAAGGAATTGTCGTTCGTGAAATTGACGCTCTAGGTGGGGAAATGGCTCGTAATATTGATAAAACACATATTCAAATGAGAATGTTGAATACAGGGAAAGGTCCTGCAGTTCGTGCATTGCGCGCACAAGCTGATAAATTTTTATATCAACATGAAATGAAGAAAACAATTGAGGAAGAAAAGAATTTGCTTCTTCGTCAAGGCATGGTGGAGCGCCTTATTATTGAAGACGGAGAATGCAGAGGTGTTATTACGAACACGGGAGCTGAGTATCGTAGTAAATCCGTTGTGATTACAACTGGAACTTACTTACGTGGGAAAATTATTTTAGGTGAGCTTGCTTATGAGAGTGGCCCTAATAACATGCAGCCATCGGTGCAGCTATCGTACCACTTACAAGAGCTTGGTTTTGATATGGTACGTTTCAAAACAGGAACGCCGCCTCGAGTGAACGGAAATACAATTGACTATGATAAAACAGAAATTCAACCTGGTGATGATGTACCACGTGCATTTTCATATGAAACCACTAAATACATCACCGATCAATTGCCATGCTGGTTAACCTATACCGGTGAAGAGACTCATCAAATTATTAACAATAACTTATCTCGTTCTCCAATGTACTCTGGAATGATTGAAGGAACAGGTCCTCGTTATTGTCCTTCTATTGAGGATAAAATTGTACGTTTCAATGACAAACCTCGTCATCAAATCTTCTTAGAGCCAGAAGGTAGGAATACAGCGGAAGTTTACGTTCAAGGTTTATCAACAAGTTTACCAGAAGATGTTCAATTAAATATCCTTAAATCCATTCCTGGCCTTGAAAATGTCCGCATGATGCGCCCTGGTTATGCGATTGAATATGATGCCATTGTACCTACGCAATTATGGCCTACACTAGAAACGAAAAAGGTTCCTGGTTTATTTACTGCAGGTCAAATCAATGGTACATCTGGTTATGAGGAAGCTGCTGGTCAAGGAATTATGGCTGGTATTAATGCAGCTCGTAAGGCCCAAGGACATGAAGGTTTGATTTTAGATCGTTCAGAGGCGTATATTGGTGTACTGATTGATGATTTGATTACAAAAGGAACAAACGAACCGTACCGTTTATTAACATCTCGTGCAGAGTACCGCCTCTTGTTACGTCATGATAATGCGGACTTGCGTTTAACAGAGAAAGGCTACGAGATTGGCTTAGTAAGTGAAGATCGCTTTAAGCGATTTGAAGCGAAAAAAACAGAAATTGCAGCTGAAAAGAAACGTCTAGAAAAGATCATTATTAAGCCTTCGGATGAAGTGGCTGCATTACTTGAAGAAGTAGGATCTACACCGCTGCAAGAAGCGGTTCGTGCATCACTGTTATTAAAACGTCCTGAGTTAACGTATCCTAATGTGGCTAGAATCATCCCTGCACCAGATACACCTATTAGTGAGGATGTAGGCGAGCAAGTTGAGATACAAGTGAAGTATGAAGGTTATATCGAAAAACAACTTCAACAAGTAGAGCGTTCGAAAAAAATGGAAAATAAGAAGATTCCTGAGGATCTTGATTATCATGCCATTAATGGATTAGCGACCGAGGCAAGGCAGAAGTTAAGCGAAGTACGTCCTCTATCAGTCGGACAAGCATCAAGGGTATCAGGGGTGAATCCAGCTGATATTTCGATTTTACTTGTGTATTTAGAACAAGGGAGATTGGCGAAGATTAAGTAAAGGCTTGTAATGGAGGCTATGTATGAGTAAAGACGTATTTGTATCATTAGTGAAGGAACAAGGGATTGAATTATCAGCTAAGCAATTGCATCAATTTGATCGTTATTTTGAAATATTGGTGGAATGGAACGAAAAAATGAATCTTACGGCCTTAACGAGCGAAGAAGATGTATATATTAAGCATTTTTATGATTCTATTTCCGCCGGTTTCTTCTATTCATTTGAAGCGGGACAAAAAATCATTGATGTGGGTGCAGGTGCAGGCTTTCCTAGCATTCCACTGAAAATAATCTACCCTGATTTACATGTTAGTATTGTTGATTCTCTTAAAAAGCGTATAGGATTTTTAGAGCATCTAGCAACAGAGCTTGAATTAGAAGGGGTAGCCTTTTATCATGATCGTGCAGAGACATTTGGGCAAAATCCTGCTCATAGAGAACAGTATGATATCGTGACTGCACGTGCAGTCGCTAGAATGTCAGTATTAGCTGAGCTGTGCATACCACTTGTTAAAGTAGGCGGAGACTTTATTGCGATGAAAGGTGCAGGAGCAGAAGGTGAGTTAGCAGATGCTGAAAATGCCTTGAAGCAATTAGGAGCAAAAGTGAAAAAGGACTATACCTTTAAATTGCCAATTGAAGAAAGTGAGCGTCATATCACAGTCATTGAAAAACAAAAAGCAACGAAAAAGAAATATCCTAGAAAGCCGGGAACACCAAATAAACAACCATTATAGGTCATGTTTCACATGAAACATGACCTTTCTCCCTCGGTCAATATGTAAGGTTTTACTTGACGGTATGGAGTAAGCAGGATATAAAAGAACTAGGAATAAAAGAAGGAACTAGGCAGTCTCTGTCGAATATAGCAAGACGGTTATTATCAGAAGGTGGTGTCAGGCGATGAAGCAACCGTTTTCACGCCTATTTGGCTTTAGTGATAAGCATGAAGAGGTTGAAGCGAGTGGAAATGAAGAAGTACAACAAATTGCGATTGCAGATATTGTTCCGAACCGTTTTCAACCACGGACTGTATTTGATGAAGAGCGGATCGAGGAGCTTGCTCAAACAATCCGCACACATGGAGTCATTCAGCCAATTGTTGTACGTGAACGCGATGGGAAGTATGAATTAATTGCAGGTGAACGTAGGTGGAGAGCTGTTACAAAGCTTGGTTGGGAGAAGATTCCTGCTTTAGTTAAGGAATTCAACGATTCTCAAACAGCATCTATTGCTTTAATTGAAAACCTGCAGCGTGAGGGATTAACTTCGATTGAAGAAGCAATTGCGTATGCGAAATTAATTGAACTTCATGGACTAACACAGGAAAGCTTKGCGCAACGATTAGGCAAAGGTCAATCGACCGTCGCGAATAAATTACGTCTGCTTCATCTGCCTGAGACAGTCCAGCATGCTATTTTAGAACGTCATATATCAGAACGTCATGCAAGAGCATTACTCGCTTTAAAAGACGAAGAGCTCCAAGTAAAGCTTCTTGAAGAGATTGTCGAGAAGCATTTAAATGTGAAGCAAACCGAAGAAAAAGTACGTATGCACTTAGATGGTCAAGCTGAACCTAAGAAAAAAGCAACTCGTAAGTCTTATTCAAAAGACATGAGAATTGCGATGAATACAATCCGTCAATCAGTAGATATGGTCTTAAAAAGTGGATTGCACGTTGATGCTGATGAGGAAGAAAACGACGAATTCTATCAATTTACTATTCGTATACCGAAGAAATAATCTATCGATTTTCGATAGATTATTTTTATGAGGAAAAACGAATTTGTATGACATCGAAAGAAATTTTAAACTCACGCAACTTTCTAAAATTTTCAATAGAAACTATGTTAAAATGAAGTGAAACTTATCTATTAAATCAACCTGCTCATACAACATGTGTGATATAGCTAGAGATAAAGTAAGGTGAACAGAAAGTGGGTKACAGCATGGCTAAAGTCATTGCTGTAGCAAATCAAAAAGGTGGCGTTGGCAAGACAACAACTGCTGTCAATCTAAGTGCTTGTTTAGCTTATATTGGGAAAAAAGTTTTATTAGTCGACATAGATCCTCAAGGAAATGCAACGAGTGGGGTTGGTGTCGAAAAGGGTGACGTAGATGAATGTGTCTACGATATTTTAGTTGAAGATGTTGAGGCAAGTAAAGTGATCAAACAAACAACTGTAGAGAATCTACATGTACTGCCTTCAACTATTCAACTATCAGGAGCAGAAATAGAGTTAGTTCCAACGATTTCAAGGGAAGTTCGCTTGAAGCGAGCTCTACAACCTGTCGCTAAAGACTATGATTATATTTTTATTGATTGTCCGCCGTCTTTAGGGCTCTTGACCATCAATGCTCTAACTGCTTCAGATAGCGTGCTCATTCCTGTTCAGTGTGAATATTACGCATTAGAAGGATTAAGTCAGCTTTTAAATACAGTTCGACTTGTGCAAAAGCATTTGAATACGGACCTAGCCATTGAAGGTGTGTTATTAACGATGCTAGATGCTCGTACAAATTTAGGTATTCAAGTAATTGATGAAGTGAAAAAATATTTTCGTGAAAAAGTGTTCGATACGATCATTCCTAGAAATGTTCGTTTGGGAGAAGCACCTAGTCACGGTAAACCGATTATCATTTATGATGCGAAATCACGTGGTGCCCATGTATATGTAGATTTAGCAAAGGAAGTGGTGTCTAGTGGCTAAAGGATTAGGCAAAGGATTACAAGCGTTTTTTCCAGAGAATAATGAACAGCAAGATCAAGTACAGGAAATGGCTATAAACGAGTTGAGGCCTAACCCTTATCAACCACGTAAACTTTTTTCAGATAAAGCCATTTCTGAGCTGGCAGATTCTATTAAAAGCCATGGTATCCTACAACCAATCATTGCCAGAAAGAGTATTAAAGGGTATGAAATCGTTGTAGGTGAAAGAAGGTATAGAGCAGCCCAAAAAGCTGGACTCAAAACCGTTCCAGTTGTTGTACGTGAACTTGATGAACAGAAGATGATGGAACTTGCTTTAATTGAGAACCTGCAGCGCGAAGATTTAAATCCTATTGAAGAGGCGATGGCCTACGAAAAGTTAATGGAACATCTCAATTACACGCAAGAGCAATTAGCTAGTCGACTTGGTATGAGCCGCCCGCATATTGCAAATCATATTCGCTTACTTCAATTGCCAAAGGTTGTTCAGGAATTCATTTCTGAGGGAACTTTATCAATGGGGCATGGCAGAGCTTTGCTTGGTGTTAAAGATAAACAAAAGCTTTCGATCTTAATTGAAAAGATAATTGAAGATCGTTTAAGTGTGCGTGAGGTAGAAGAGTTAGTGAATCAATTAAATGATCGTGTTTCACGTGAAACATCACGTAAGAAGATTCAACTAACCCCGCAATTAAAAGAACATCAAGACTACTTACGTTCACGTTTTGGTACATCGGTTTCCATTAAGCCTGGAAAAAACAAAGGGAAAATTGAAATTGATTATTTTTCTGAAGATGACCTTGAACGTATTTTAACATTGTTACAATCAGAGCAATCTTGAAGATTGAGTATGAAGGAGTCATCAACGAAAATGATGACTTCTTTTTCTATCATTTTTATAAAGGAGAGTCCTAATGATTTATTTCGATCACGCTGCTTCCTCTTACCCTAAACCTGCAACTGTTGGTGAAGCGATGCTTGAGGCAGTGAATGAATATGCAGCGAATCCTGGGCGAGGTGGCCATCAATTAGCGGAAAGAGCGAGAATGGTCATTCAAGAGGCTAGAAAAGAAATTGCCACGTTTTTTAATGCGCCAAGTGGAAAGCATGTGTGGTTTTACCAARATGCGACGWTGGCTCTTAATCAAGCGATAGGTGGTTTTCCATTTGTAGCTGGTGACCAAATTGTCACGACTGCCTTTGAACATAATTCGGTTTTACGTCCCGTTCATAGATTGACACAAACCAAGCAAATAGAAACGTMTTATATAAAACCAAATGATGACGGCATTATTTCTATGGTGGAAATGAACGAGGCAGTAACAAGTAAAACAAAAGCGATTGTGATCTCGCATGCCTCCAACGTAACTGGGGCAATTGTAGACATCCAAGCTGTTTCTAAACTAGCAAAAAGAGTAGGAGCTATATTGATTGTCGATGCTTCGCAAACAGCCGGAACGATCTCGATTGATATGGAGAGAGATGGTATTGACCTATTAGCATTTGCTGGACATAAAAGTTTGCTTGGACCTCAAGGGACAGGGGTTTTGCTTTCTAAAAAAGATTATAATCTCGAACCTTTAATGCATGGTGGAACGGGGAGCTACTCTGAAAGTAGCGAACAACCG
>NZ_LFEL01000031.1:0-11583 GCF_001037965.1 Bacillus sp. LL01
TCATGCCCAGGTAATAAAGTATTCAATTGATGGGCTACTTCAATTATTATCTGTGAGTGGATAGGCACAGTGCAGGGTTTACTTGAATAAAGTAAATATAGAAATGATTCGACTGATGATGAGCATATCTGAGAGTATAAAGAATCTATACTGTGCCGACAATGAAGCTAGAGGTGATGAGGATGAAACAAACTAGAGTCATTCATGTACGGCTAGGGGAAAAGTGTATGTGTTGTGATCAAGTGGGAAATGAAGGTTTGCATGTATTTAAGTCATTTATCTGCAATTCGTGTGAAAAGAAGATAGTGGGAGTAGAGTGTGAGCAAGAGCATTACCAGCACTATATATCAAACTTACGAGATATTCTTCCTTCCGAAAAGTATAGGTAAAACCTTTAAAAGAACTGATTCTAACAATCGCATCACTAGTTAAGTGGCTGCTTGTTGGGATCAGTTTTTTTGTATAATAAGGAGCAAGGGCATAGTAGTCTTGTTTTTTTTAGAATGAAAGAAAGGAGTGAGCGAAGTTGAAACTTAAATATACAAAGACTCCATTAATTGATGCGATTCAAGCACATTTTAAAAGAGAGCCTATTTCATTACATGTACCAGGGCACAAGAATGGTGAACTTTTTCATTCATCGTTAATAGAAGATTTTAAGCATGTACATAAATACGATGTGACCGAACTTGAAGGTCTTGATGATCTTCATGATGCTACAGGAGCGATACATGAAGCCGAGCAAGCAGCTGCGCGGTTTTATCATGCTGGAGAGACATTGTTCTTAGTAGGGGGATCCACTGTCGGGAACTTAGCGATGGTAAAAGGATTATGTGAGCAACAAGATCAAATATTAATCCAGCGTAATAGTCACAAATCATTGTTTAATGCAATAGAATTATTCCAAGTAGAGCCTATCTTTTTGACCCCTGAACTAGAGAAAGAAACAGGTCATGCGTTAGGTCCTTCGATCAAAACAGTTGAAAGAGCAGTTCAACAATTTCCAAAAGCTAAAGCTTTATTTTTAACGTATCCAACTTATTATGGTGCAACGTATGAATTAAAACAGATCATAAAAGTCGCTCATGCGGCAGGGATGCTTGTTTGTGTTGATGAGGCGCATGGTGCTCATTTTGTATTAGGAGAACCATTTCCACCATCTGCCCTTCTGTTAGGAGCAGATATTGTCGTTCAGTCGGCTCATAAAATGCTTCCTGCCCTTACAATGGGTTCTTACTTACATTTTCATCATAATTTAGCGGTTGATAGTAAATCCAAAATAAAAAAAATATTAACCATGCTGCAATCGAGCAGTCCATCTTATTTAATAATGGCTGCCCTAGATGGAGCTAGGGCTTATACAGAAGAAATAGTGCAAGAAGATATTGATATCATGCTTGCAGGAGTTCAATCATTTATTAACGAATTAGCTACTATTCCGCAATTAAAAGTCATTAAAAGAGAGAGCTCTCCCTATTCTTCAGATCCTTTAAAGGTTACAATAAAGTCATGTACAACTTTAACGGGATTTGAATTACAAAGGCTATTTTATGATGCTGGTGTAGATGTTGAGCTAGCTGATGATATGCACTTATTACTAGTCTTTGGTTTAACATTTAATAAGAAAATACCGGAGATCATTAATCGAATCAAAAAAGCTGTTTCATCGTATGCCGTCATTGATAAGGAAAACAAGGTGGTAGAAACAGAGAAGAAAATCTCTATGCTACACGTGGCCCCGCATCAAATGAAACAGTTCGACACCAAGAAGTTAAAGGTGGAGCAAGCAGAGGGGTATATAGCGGCTGAAGCAATTATTCCGTATCCACCGGGTATACCACTCATCTTCCCTGGTGAGAAAGTAGATAATGAAGTAGTGAAAGATCTAAAGAAGTTATATGAAGCGGGAGCAATCTTTCAAGGAACGAACCCCGTTGTAAATGGATTAGAGGTATTAGAGTTGGAGGAAGTCGAATGAAAGAAGGACTGTTTATCACCATTGAAGGTGGAGAAGGAGCAGGAAAAACCACAATCGTCGATAAAATAGAAGAAAATTTAAGAACACGAGGCATTGATGTTGTGCGAACAAGAGAGCCTGGTGGGATTCGCATAGCTGAGAGGATACGTGAAGTAATTCTTGATGTGGAGCATACAGAAATGGATGCAAGAACAGAAGCATTATTATATGCAGCAGCAAGAAGACAACATCTTATTGAGAAGGTATTACCTGCTCTTAAACAAGGAAAAGTAGTTATTTGTGACCGATTTATTGATAGTAGTCTTGCCTATCAAGGGCATGCTAGAGGAATTGGGTTCAACGATGTTCTTGCAATTAATGAATTTGCGATCGAAGGCCATTTTCCTGATTTAACCTTATACTTTGAAATAGATCCCGAGATTGGTCTTGCTAGGATAAAAARAAGTGGCACGCGTGAGGTAAATCGATTAGATCAAGAAGTCTTTGACTTTCACGAAAAAGTGAAAGTGRGCTATGAAAAAGTAATCGAGGAGCACCCTGATCGGATTACTATTATTAATGCCAATCAAGACATAGAGGCAGTTTTTTGCGATGCGATGAAAATGATTAATACATTTCTAAGCACCTCACAAAATAAGGAGTGATCAAAATGAAATTAATTATTGCTGTGGTCCAAGATAAAGATAGTAATCGTTTGTCTGATGCTCTAGTAAAAGCCAACTACAGAGCGACGAAGCTAGCAAGTACTGGGGGCTTTTTAAAGGCCGGTAATACAACTTTCTTAATCGGTACAGAAGATGAACACATTGATGAGGTCAAAGAGATCATCAAGAAAAATTGCCAAAGTCGCGATCAACTAGTAGCTCCGATTTCTCCGATGGGTGGAAATGCCGATTCCTATGTGCCTTATCCAGTTGAAGTGCAAGTGGGGGGAGCAACTGTATTTGTTCTTCCGGTTGAGCAATTTGAACAATTTTAAGGGTGATGGAACAAGATGGAATCATGGATTGAATTAAAAAAGAAACAACCTAAAGTCGTACAATTACTACAACGTAGCTTATCAAAAAACCGGTTGGCACATGCTTACTTATTTGAGGGAAGCAAAGGGATAGGAAAAAAACGTGTTGCGATTCAATTAGCGAAAAGCTTCTTATGTAAGGAAAGAGAGGGTGCTGAGCCTTGTCAAGTATGCGTAGATTGTAAGCGGATTGATCATGGAAACCATCCGGATGTGCATATGATAGAGCCAGATGGACTATCCATTAAAAAGCAACAGGTTGAGCATTTGCAAAAGGAATTTACGTATCGTGGCGTGGAATCAGGTAAAAAAGTATATCTCGTTTCAGAAGCGGATAAAATGACGGCAAGTGCGGCAAATAGCTTGCTWAAATTTTTAGAAGAACCACCTGCTCCTACTTTAGCAATCTTAATGACTGAACGAGCAGGTAATGTCTTGCCTACTATTCAATCGCGTAGCCAACAGTTAAGCTTTTCACCATTGTCAAAAGAAATATTTATAAATCTTTTAGAAAAAGAAGGCAATACAAAGGCGCTAAGTACGCTGATTGCCAGTCTAACTTCAAGTTATGAAGAGGCAATTGCGCTTATCGAGTCAGATTGGATTGCACAAGCACGAAGCGTAGTGATACAATTAAATGAAGAGCTTTATGAGAGACCACATCAAGTGTTCTTAACAATTCAGGATAAATGGATTCCTACATTTAAAGAACGCCGTGAACTTGAGCTTGGTCTTGATATGATTCTCTTATGGTTGAGAGACCTTTTATATACACAGGTTGGCAAAACCGATCAATTGGTTTTTGTTGATCAACAGATGTTGCTAGAGCAGCAAGCCCTCTCTAGCTCGCAGGAGAAAACGAGTCAAAACATGTCTTTTGTACTCGAAGCAAAGCGCCATCTAAGCGCCAATGTGAATCCGCAGCTGGTGATGGAGAAGTTGTTCTTTAGCATACAGGAGGGATAGACGGTTGCATCAAGTCGTAGGCGTCCGTTTTAAGAAAGCGGGCAAAATCTATTACTTCTCCCCAGGTAGCTTAGAACTAGATAATGGAGAAGCTGTCATTGTGGAAACATCACGTGGTGTGGAGTATGGACGGGTTGTAATCGGTGTAAAGTCAGTAGGAGAACAAGATGTCGTTCTACCTTTAAAGCAAGTTATCCGGATTGCAACAGAGAAAGATCGCTTAACCGTCCAAGAAAACCGCGAACAAGCCCAAAAGGCATTTGATGTTTGCACAGATAAAATTAATGAACATCAACTTGATATGAAATTAGTTGATGTTGAATATACATTTGATCGTAATAAAGTACTATTTTATTTTACAGCTGATGGACGAATTGACTTTAGAGAACTAGTCAAAGATCTAGCAGCAGTGTTTAGAACACGTATTGAATTACGTCAAATTGGAGTCCGAGATGAGGCGAAAATGCTCGGAGGAATTGGTCCGTGTGGTAGAGTACTTTGTTGTTCATCATTCTTAGGTGATTTTGAGCCGGTTTCCATTAAAATGGCAAAGGATCAAAACTTATCACTGAACCCTGCTAAGATCTCTGGATTATGCGGGCGTTTAATGTGTTGCTTAAAGTACGAAAATGATATGTATGAGTCAGCTAAAAAAGAATTACCTGACATCGGAAAACATATTAAAACTCCACATGGAAAAGGCAAAGTAGTTGGGCTGAATTTGCTTGAGCGACTTGTTCAAGTTGATTTACTTGAGGGAGAAGGGGTTCTTGAATTCACTATTGATGAAATCATGAATCACAAAGTCGCAGCAGCTGAAGCCACAGAATAAAGAGGTGGGAGCTACGTGGAGAAAAAGGCAATCTTTCAAAAGGTAAGTCAAATTGAAGAACGGATCGGAGAGCTTCATCATGAACTACGTGGCTTGAAGAAACAGCTCGCTCACTTAATAGAAGAAAATCATTATATGCAAATAGAAAATGATAACTTAAGAAAAAGACTCGATGCTGAGGCAGAGCGAGTGGAAGAACTTCCAAAAAATCAAGGACGGAAGCATCCGATTGTAGGGGAAGGCTATGATAATCTAGCTCGTCTTTATCAAGAGGGATTTCATGTCTGTAATACACATTATGGTAGCATCCGTTCTGATGGTGATGATTGCCTCTTTTGTTTATCATTTTTGCATCATAAGTAAGTTGAAGTACGATCTTAGAAAAGGCCTTCCGTCTTAATAGGAAGGTCTTTTGTTTACATATAAAAAAATGAAAGGTAGTTGGGTAGCTTGAAGAAGTTATATGAGGAGGAGCGGATCGATTATATAGCAGGAACAGAGTTGAAAGTTATTCAGAGCCCTGCTGTTTTTTCATTTTCAATAGATGCCATTTTGCTCGCCCGCTTTACATACGTTCCTATTCAAAAGGGTACCATTCTAGATTTGTGTACGGGCAATGGAGTTGTCCCTCTTGTATTATCTACACGCTCAAAGGCGAAGATTATAGGAGTAGAGATTCAAGAGAGGTTATTTGATATGGCATGCCGAAATGGAAAAATGAATGAGCTTGAACAACAACTCTATTTTGAGCATGCCGACTTAAATGAATTACCTAATGCCATAAAAAAGAATAGCTTTGATGTTGTGACATGCAACCCTCCTTATTTTGAAACAATCACAAAGGAAGAGCGTAATAAAAGTCTTCATCTGGCGATTGCGAGGCATGAAATTCACTGTACATTAGACGATGTTATTCGCACGTGCAGCCAGTATGTCAGGCAAAAAGGGAAAGTAACACTTGTACACAGGCCAGAGCGGTTAAGTGATATCATTACGTTGATGAAGAAATACAGAATTGAACCGAAAAGAATGCAGCTTGTTCATCCTAAGACGGGAAAAGAAGCGAATATCGTTTTAATAGAAGGCATTAAGGATGGTCACTCTGGGTTAAAGTGCTTACCTTCCTTAACTGTATATGGTGAGGACGGGGAGTATACGAAAGAATTTAAAGAGGTGTATATAGGGTAATGGGTCACTACGTCTATATTCTTGAATGCCGAGATTGTAGTTGGTATACAGGTTATACCACCGACGTCAAACGACGAATAGGGATGCATGAGGATGGTAGAGGTGCAAAGTATAYGAGAGGGCGTGGACCCTTTACACTTAAGTACGTCGAGAAATTCGAAACGAAAAAGCAAGCACTTCAGGTAGAATATGCAATCAAAAAACTGAATAGAAAGCAGAAAGAACGTTACGTTCTAGAGAGTGGTGAGAAAAATGAAGCAACAAGCTAGTTTTAGAGAAGAGACTGAAGTAGGGTCAATTTATTTAGTCCCAACACCTATAGGTAATTTAGAAGACATGACGTTTCGTGCTATCCGAACATTAAAAGAAGCGGATATGATTGCAGCAGAAGATACAAGACAATCAAAAAAGCTATGTAACCATTTTGACATCACAACGCCTCTTGTGCGATATGACGAACACAATAAGGATAAAGCTGGACATATGCTGATTGAGAAGGTGAAAGAAGGAAAGTCAGTTGCTCTAGTTAGTGATGCGGGGATGCCTGCTRTATCAGATCCTGGTCATGATATCGTCAAACTTGCTATTACAGAAGAGATCCCTGTCATTGCCTTACCTGGTGCAAATGCTGCCCTAACCAGTCTAGTCGCTTCAGGACTTAATACAGAGCAGTTTTATTTTGCGGGATTTCTGCCCCGTCAAAAAAAACACCGGTATGAAGCTTTAGAGGAATTAAAATCAATKAGGGCCACATTAATGTTCTATGAAGCCCCACATCGCTTAAAAGAAACGATTGAAGCGCTTTTTACTGCAGTTGGAAATCGACGTATTAGTATTTGCCGAGAGCTTACGAAGAAATTTGAGGAGTATCAACGGGGAACGTTAGAAGAAGCATTAGTATGGTGTGAAAATGGTATGGTAAAAGGCGAGTTCTGCTTGATTGTAGAAGGAGCAACAGAGGATATCGAGGAAGAAAAATGGTGGGATAACTTAGAACTAACTCAGCATGTTGAACATTATATCACCCTAGGA
Organism: Bacillus sp. LL01; assembly: GCF_001037965.1. Taxonomy (NCBI): domain Bacteria; kingdom Bacillati; phylum Bacillota; class Bacilli; order Caryophanales; family Bacillaceae; genus Bacillus; species Bacillus sp. LL01. Next base: position 7,015 of record NZ_LFEL01000031.1, read on the forward strand.
ATGACTTCAAAGGCTGCTATTAAACAAGTGTCTACAGACCGTAATCTTCAAAAAAGAGAAGTATATCAAGCTTATCATCAATAAGTGTTGACCAAACAAAAAAGACTCTGAATAGATCAGAGTCTTTTATCAGTAGAAGAATTAAGATTGAGTTGAACGAGATACGTAATCTTGTAATTCTTTAATAATATCTTGTGCACCTTGTGGGCTAAGAATGATTTTTCCACCCGCAATTGAAAGGTTATCATCATTAACTTCACCAGTGATTTGGCAAGTCATGTTTGGCTTATATTTCTTTAAGATGATGCGATCGTTATCAACGTAGATCTCAAGTGCATCCTTCTCAGCAATATCAAGTGTACGGCGTAGCTCAATTGGAATAACTACACGACCTAATTCATCAACTTTACGTACAATACCTGTAGATTTCATTATGAATCGTCTCCTCTCAGACTAGAACTATTTATAATTTTTTGTGTCATTATTCGACATTTTTCTCTCTGTTTTTAGAATACCAGTGTTTCCAAAACAAGTCAATTAAATAATAATGATTTTTGCTTATATATACATGTAATTTATTCCAATTCCCTAAATCTAGTAGTAACAGCCGTTTTAAAAGGAGGTAAATTAAGTATGTTAAATCTATCCCCAGATCTTGCTAAAAAGTTGGAAGGTATCGGAAATGAATTAAAAGGAATATATGCTCATTCGACAAATAATAAAGAGATCATTCGACAAAAGTTGCAGGAGTCAGGTACTTATTTTCGACAAATGGAGACGATTTCGACAGAGACTATGTCGAAATGGTTAAATGGTCGTGAAATTGCAGCTGTAGATGGATCTGTAAACCAGACGAAAGGTCAACCTCCTCACCTATTGTATTTATTCCAAGCACTAGGGAAAACGATTTCGGGGTATGAATGTAGAGATTCTGATGTATACACCCCCCTTCTAGATGCAAAAGAAGAATCAGAAGAAGGCTCACCGTCGATTAATATGCGTTCACACCTTTTAGCAAAGCTTGAATTGCAAGTAGCAAGCCAATTAATAGAAGAGCGTGACATTGGTTTTTTGATGATGGATGGTGCTTTATATCATTACAGAATTGATGCCCCAGAAGAATGGGAGCACTTAAGAGGTCTTGCAATAGAGAAAGATGTGCTACTAGTAGGTGTGTCTGAAGAAATTACAACTGAGAACCTCATTAAATTACCTGCCTTTTCAGCAGAGACAATCCGTCCTCACACGTACGATCGAGATTTGCTTTTTGGCGTACTCAACCGTGGTGAGATGATTTTTATAGAAGCAATCCAACAAAAAGCTGGACTATCCTCTTCTTGGATCAGGCCTAGCTCTGCTCCAAGTATGACTGGTTTTGATTTATTAGTAGAACAAACAGATAAACGTGATCTTGTTTCTGACCTTATTTATACTCTTACCCCAAAAGATGGAAGGGGAATCCCTTTTTGGTTGGATTATGTTGATCGTGATGTTAGAGTAACGGATCGTCTTGTCGAAGCTTTAGTAGAGCAGTACATTGATCCTGAAATTAAACAACGATTATTTATACAAAAACGCCAAGATAGACCATACTAAGGAGGAATGAGAGATGCAGATTGTAGGTGTAACTACACAGCATGAGGTATATGTAGCGTCCAAAACTCATAAATTTCGTATGAATGAAATGGTCGTAATAGAAGATGAAGCGCTAAAACATCCAAAAGGTGAAGTGGTCGAAACATTTTCCTATAACCGCTATATACCAATGGGGTTTGATAAAGGAATTGTCGATGATCAAGTGCTAAAGACTTTGGAGCATATTGGCTATGATATTGGTGCAGATGATATTCATCTAGCTAAGGTGCGCTTATTTGAAGAAGCCCCTCAACCGATTCAAACGGGAGCAAGAATTAGACACCCAGAATTTCATGAAATTGAATCATTGTTAGTCCAATCAACACCAACAGAGGGCATGATACTTGGAGAAGTCAAATCAACGGACTTTATTGCACCGAGCTTGCCAGATTCGCTTGACGGTTTATTACATATTCAAGAAGAAGAAGTTCTTCGCAAACAAAACGGTGTACCGTTTATTTTTGATATTCGAGCTATGCAACAATACCCTCACATAGGAGTTTTTGGTGGCTCTGGTTCTGGGAAATCATTTGGTCTGCGAGTGATGTTAGAGGAATTAATGAAGCTTTCGATTCCAACTATTGTTTTCGATCCTCATTTTGAAATGAACTTTGCAGCTACTGCGAGTGGACTCGATGACGTTCCTTCCTATAAAGATCGTTACACAGTCGTTCAAATTGGTCGTGATGTTGGAGTGGATTTTTCTGCCTTATCAACAAGAGATGTTGAGAGGTTACTTCAAGCTGCTGGCTCCCTAAGTGAGTCGATGGTCAATGTGATTCAAACGATTCATAAGCGAAAAGATAGTTACCAGTCTTTTAGTGATCGAGTGGCAAACTTAGCAGAGGCATTGGAGCTTGGGAAACAAAAGGTAGAAGGCTTTCTTCACGATGGTGGAATGTCTAGGGAAGAAATCGCAAAGTACCACACCTTTAAGAAGTTATTAGATCAATTCGGGAGCTTACCACTTGCCTCGGTAAAGGGAATTCAATGGCGTGTAAATCGTTTAAATCAAGCTGGTCTTTTTCAGCAAAATATTCGCGCGATTGAACAAGGGATCCATGCGGGTCAGCTTGTTGTTGTCCAAGGGGCGGTTTGGTTGCTGCAAGTATTCTCAAGTTATGTCATCGGTTCTTTATATGGGAAGAGACGGATGTATAAAGATGCGAAGCTGCAGCAACAGCAAGGTGAGTTTTTCCCCCCATTTGTGGTGGTAACGGATGAAGCACATAACTTTGCTCCAAAAGGATATGATGCTCCTGCTAAATCCGTATTAAAAGAAATTGCACAAGAAGGCCGAAAATACGGAGTGTTTCTCATTTTTGCTACGCAAAGACCAACGTTACTTGATGAAACGATTACGGCACAATTGAATTCTAAATTCGTATTTAGAACCGTAAGGGGAACCGATATTCAAACGATTAAAGAAGAAACAGACTTGACTCATGATGAAGGCAAGAGACTTCCTTACCTTCGCTCTGGGGATGTGTTTGTTTCCTCAGCTATTATTGGGAGAACGATGGCTGTTCGAATTCGCTTTGCTCATTCCACTAGCCCACATACGCTGAATCCATTTGATGAGTTAAAGCAAATGAATGCGGCAAGTGATGATGCCGTTATGGAAGCGCTAAGTCCACACCTTCCTATTGCCGAAATGAGTATAATGAAGGAACTAGAAACACTCAACAAAGAAGCGCAAAAAAGCTGGGATGTGCAGACGTGGAAACAGGAGCTAGAACGCTTGTGTCAACAAGGAAAGTTAAAAAAGCAAAAAACACCATTTGCCACGCTCTATGATCGCTCTTGACAGCAGTCTATAGGGTTCGGTATATTTTGGATAGATTTGAGGAATAAATGTAGAATAAGTAAGTAGATATAAGATCCGATGATRGGATAAGTACATGTATGAGCTATTTGACAGAGAGCCGGGAGAGCTGGGAACCGGTAGTAGAACAACATGGAAAATGGTCCTGGAGGTATCATCTTCGAGCATGTATGTGTTGTAAGGGGATGACGTAGCTGGCGTTWACAGACGAAGTCATGGACTTCATGAGCCTTTCTGCTGTGAAGAGAAAGGGAATGTTGGGTGGTACCGCGTGAGATATGCTCTCGTCCCGATTTGGATGAGGGCTTTTTGTATTGTCTAAAAAGAAGTGGGAGGTTTTTTTAATGAGTGAGAACAAAACATTTTATTTAACAACGCCGATTTATTATCCAAGTGCTAAATTACATATCGGCCATGCGTATACGACGGTAGCTGGGGATGCAATGGCTCGCTATAAGCGTCTTCGTGGCTATGATGTTCGTTATTTGACTGGTACAGATGAGCATGGTCAAAAAATCGAGCAAAAAGCAGCTGAAAAAGGATTAACGCCACAGCAATTTGTCGATGAAATCGTTGCTGATATACAGTCTCTATGGAAAAAACTAGATATTTCTTATGATGACTTTATTCGTACAACAGAAGAGCGTCATAAAAATGTTGTTCAAACGATTTTTGAGCGTTTGCTTGCACAAGGGGATATCTACCTTGATGAGTATGAAGGTTGGTACTCAATCCCTGATGAAACATTCTATACAGAACTTCAATTGGTTGATCCGATTCGCAATGAAGACGGGAAGATTATTGGTGGAAAGAGCCCAGATAGTGGTCATCCGGTAGAAAAGGTTCGTGAACAATCTTACTTCTTTAGAATGAGTAAATATGCGGATCGCCTGTTAAAGTTTTATGAAGATAATCAGACGTTCATTCAGCCAGAATCTCGCAGAAATGAGATGATTAACAACTTCATTAAGCCTGGTCTTGAAGACCTTGCTGTATCGCGTACCTCTTTTAAATGGGGTGTACAAGTACCGAGCAATCCTGAGCATGTTGTCTACGTATGGATTGATGCTCTATCAAACTATATTACTGCACTTGGCTACGGACAAGAC
>NZ_LFEL01000032.1:0-11360 GCF_001037965.1 Bacillus sp. LL01
CAATTGCATCCTTACGAACATAAATTTGGACTTGTCCAGATAGGTCTTGAATATGTGCAAAGCCAGCTTTACCTTTGCCACGCTTTGTCATAATACGTCCAGCAAGTGTTACTTTATGGCCTTGWTCTTCTAAATCTTCTTTAGATAAATCAGCAAATGCTTTTTCCATTGTCTTGGCTGTATGTGTTCTTTCAAACCGTCCACCAAATGGGTTTGTGCCTTGTGCTTCTAACTGTAAAAGCTTATCGCGACGCACAGCAAGCAAATCATTTAATTCGACATCTTGGCTCATTACCTACTCATCTCCTCTATTTAACTCAATCATTTTAAGCTAACCATCTCGAGTCAACCTTCTTGTATGAATCATCCCAGATCAACTTATTACTAATCATTATACAGTTTTTTTCTACATAGAAAAACTGCCAGTGATTAGCTGGCAGTTTCATAAACTCAAACGAATTATAGTGAATTATCGCCCGAAAGTCAAACAGCACTAGACTCCGCAGCCATTTTCTCTTCAAGTTGATCAATATATGCATATAATGATTTCTCAACATCAACTTTCGTTTCGAAATTATTAATTTGATCACGAATGCGTCCGTTCCCACTTAATCCTTTTAAATACCATGCGGCATGCTTTCTCATCTCACGTACAGCAACCGATTCTCCTTTAAGATCAATCAAGCGCTCTAAGTGGATCATACAAACATCAATTTTCTCACGTGGAGTCGGATCTGGCATTAACTCTCCACTTTCAAGGTATTTAACTGTACGATAAAGCATCCATGGGTTACCCAATGCCGCCCGTCCAATCATCACCCCATCTACTCCGACCTCATCAAGCATACGACGAGCATCTTGAGGGGTTTGTACATCGCCATTTCCGATAACAGGAATATTAACAGCACCTTTTACCTCTTTAATAATGTTCCAGTCAGCATGCCCTTCATACATTTGTACACGTGTACGACCATGAACAGCAACTGCGCTTCCTCCTGCACGTTCAACTGCCTGTGCATTTTCAACCGCATAAACATGATCGGCGTCCCAGCCAATACGCATCTTAACCGTTACAGGCTTATCTACGGCATCAACCGTCGCTGCAACCATATCATAAATTTTGTTAGGGTCAAGCAACCATCTCGCACCAGCATCACATTTTGTGATTTTTGGTACAGGACACCCCATATTAATATCAATAATATCGGCATTTGTATTTTTGTCTACAAATTTAGCCGCTTCAACTAATGTCTCTTTCTCTCCACCAAAAATTTGTAGGCTTAGTGGCTTCTCGCGATCATCTACATAAAGCATACTAAGTGACCTCTCATTTTTATGGAGAATAGCCTTGTCACTTACCATCTCTGCACACACTAATCCTGCACCAAACTCTTTCGCAATTAGACGAAAAGCAGGGTTACAAACTCCCGCCATCGGGGCAAGGACAACTTGGTTGTTCATTTCGATATTTCCAATCTTCAACACTATATATTCACCTCCGTTTAATCATCTCTTGATCAAGTCTTGCTTTGTTATATTAAGGATTGAGGTCACTTTTTCGAGCATTTTCTCATCAGGTAACCTGCTCCCTCTCTCTACTTCACCTAAAACAGAGACTGATATTCCCATCTCTTTAGCGAACCGTTGCTGGGTAAAACCTTTCAGCTTTCGGAATGCCCTGATTCTTCTTCCCCAACTTTCGATCTCCATACATTTACACCCTCTTTATCTGGCAACGCCTCATATATATCTTCAATCGATTGATTACGCATTTGAAAGTAAATTGTTGGTTCTAGTTCATAAAGCGGTACGATCACAAATGCACGCTCAAACATTCTAGGATGAGGAATGCATAAGTTCTCTATTTTCATATTTTGTTGATCAAAGAGAAGAATGTCAAGATCTATCGTTCTAGGTCCCCACCTGATATCACGCTTGCGTCCGCATGTATCTTCAATCGACTGCGTAGTTTCCAATAATTTCTCTGGGCTTAAATTTGTGTGAATTTGAATGACCATGTTCAAAAATGATTGCTGATCAACATATCCGATAGGTTCTGTTTCATAGATTGACGATGTTGCTACGAGCTCTATATCATTCTCTCTTTGTAAGCGGTCAATGGCTTCCTCTAAATAAGCAGCTCGATCACCAATATTAGAGCCGAGTGCAATATAGACATTATGCTTCATTTTTCCCCCTCGTAATCTCAACAGCGACAGATTTGTAGTGTCCTGGAATAGGAGGATCAGGTTTAATAAGTTTCACGGTACAAAGTTCTAAGCGCTCATATGAAGTAAGTAACTCTTTAGCAATTTTCTCAGCAACGGTTTCCACCAATTTATAAGGTTTACCCTCGACAATTTCTTTTACTCTTTTATAAACATCGCCATAGTTGATCGTCTCGTCAATGTCATCTGTTGCACCAGCCTCTTTTAAATCWAGCTCTAGTGTTAGATCGACGTAAAAACGTTGACCTAACTTGTTTTCTTCTTTAAAAACACCGTGAAAACCGTAAAATTCAAGTCCATCCATATAGATCTTATCCATTATGAACCACTCCTCCTAGCATCGCATCCATCATTTTGGCCATCCGACTCATTTCTACTACATCATGAACGCGAACAATTTCGCATCCCTTAGCAATTCCCAAACAAACCGTAGCGCCAGTTCCTTCTACCCGCTCATCTACAGGTAGAGCTAACGTTTTAGCAATAAAGGATTTTCTAGATGTACCTAACAACACGGGGTAACCAATCGCAACAAACTCATCAAGTCTACGCATCGCCTCTAAGTTCTGTTCATAGGTTTTTGCAAATCCGATACCCGGGTCTATCATAATCTTATCGTCACTAACCCCTGCTCGGTGACATAAGGCGATACTTTCATCAATATCACGTTTCATATCTTCTAAGAGGTCTCCGTAATCCTTGTTATCACGATTGTGCATCAAGATAATTTCTGCACCTGTTTCAAAAGCCACTTGTGCCATCATAGGATCAGCTTTAGCTCCCCATACATCGTTGATAATATTAGCCCCTGCTTTGATCGCTTCCCTGGCTACTTCAGCTTTGTACGTATCAATTGAAATAGGGACATCAACAACTTCTCTTACCGCTTTAATAACTGGAATAACACGTGCTAGCTCCTCATCTGCAGGGACTTTCGCAAATCCTGGTCGTGTCGACTCACCGCCAATATCAATGATATCTGCACCTTGTGCTACCATTTCATATGCTCTTTTAGCAGCGACTTCAACCTCGTTATACCTTCCTCCATCTGAAAAAGAGTCAGGTGTAGCGTTTAAAATCCCCATAATCTTTGTTCGATTTCGCACAACGATCTCTCCTTATAGCTCGCTTCTACTTAAAAGCTCTCGGCATTGTTCTTGGTATAATTGCTGAAGTTTTTTTGTTACAGGTGGGCTAGACTTATACAGATGAGATTGAATGGATGTGAGGGATACAACCTCTTGAATTGAATTGGTCACAAAAGCCTCATCCGCCTCATATAAATCTTTCTCTAGATAAAAACCTTCTTCTACTTCATACCCCTCTTTTTGTAAAAGTCTGATTACAAACTGCCTTGTTATACCATTCAGAATACCCGTTTTAATGGACGGGGTATACACTATACGTTTCTTTATCCAGAATAAATTCGAAACAATCCCTTCTGCTAGATAACCCTCTTCCGTTAAAAAGAGCCCTTCTATACTAGGGTCTGGCCCTATCTCACGCTTTGCTAGTAAGTTATTTAGATAATGATGAGACTTTAATCTTACTTTCGTTTCTGGTGTGTTCCGTCTAGTCTTTAGAATAACCCCTTGTTTTTCTACCTTCATCTTTTGAGGAATCGACTTTATATAAACGATGGTTGTAGGCTTCTCGTAATGACCCGTGTAAAGTCCAAGCCCCTTATCACCGGCTGAGACATTCCACCTTACATACGCATCCATCTCACGAAGGTCATTTGCTTCAATTAAATCATCAAGGACTTTGCGGACTTCCTGGGTATTCATGTCCCACTCTATCCCTAGTGTTGTGAGCCCTTCTTTTAAACGGCGAAAATGGTCATCCAATAAAAAAGGATGACCATTATACACACGAAATGTCTCAAACAAACCCACACCATACATGTAACCATGGTCAAAAGCAGACACTTTCGCTTCCTCTTCCAACACCAGTTCACCATTTACATAGACAATCATTCTACCGGCTSCCTGCGGTATGTTCTAATAAAATTGCGTAACAATTCCTTTCCTGCATCCGTCATGATGGACTCTGGATGGAATTGAACACCTTCTACAGGCAGTTGTTTATGACGAATCGCCATAATTTCGCCTTCTTCCGTTTCAGCCGTTATCAGGAAGCAATCCGGAAGACTCTCTCTTTTAACGATTAACGAATGGTACCTAGTAGCCGTCAGAGGCGTTGGTATATCTTTGAATATTGTTTCTTGGTTATGTTTGACTAAAGAGGTCTTCCCATGCATAAGACGTCCGGCTCGCACAACCTCTCCTCCAAATACTTGGGCAATTGATTGGTGACCAAGACACACACCGAAAACAGGAATCTTTCCAGCGAAATAACGAATCGCCTCTAAACTAATTCCTRCCTCATTGGGGCTGCATGGTCCTGGTGAAATCATCAAGTAATCAGGATTTAACTCTTCAATTTCCTCAATGGTGATTTGGTCATTTCGTCTTACAACCAACTCCTCGCCCATCTCACCTAAATATTGGACCAAGTTATACGTAAATGAATCATAGTTATCAATCATAATAATCATATCTTTTCCTCCTCAGCTCAACTAACTATTTACTCGTTCTCTCAACTCTTCTTCACTCAACTCAAGTGCATGCCATAATGCTCTTGCTTTCTTAGACGATTCCTTATATTCGTGACGCGGGTTTGAATCGATCACGATCCCTGCTCCAGCTTGAACATGTGCTTGCCCATCTTTACAGACCATGGTACGGATTGTAATATTAAGCTCCATTTCATCATTAAAGCCAATCCAACCAATCGAGCCGGTATAAATCCCTCTTCTTACGGGTTCTAGCTCTTCTATGATTTCCATTGTGCGGACTTTAGGAGCTCCAGTAATTGTTCCACCTGGGAAGGTTGCTCGAATTACCTCGTAAAGATCATGCTCAGCACTAAGTTTCCCTCTAACATTTGAAACGATATGCATGACATGGGAATATTTTTCAATGACCATCAACTCATTTACTTCAACACTTCCATATTCACATACCCTGCCTAAATCATTTCTCTCAAGGTCAACAAGCATGACATGTTCAGCCCGTTCTTTTTCATTTTCAATTAAGGAGACAGCAAGCTGTTGATCTTCCTCCGCGTCCTTCCMTCGTGAACGAGTTCCAGCAATCGGACGAGTGCTGACCTCTATACCTTGTTTCTTGACAAGTAACTCAGGGGAGGCACTGACAAATTGAAAAGCGGGTGTATGAAGGTAACTCATATAAGGGGATGGGTTTAGCTTACGTAATGTCTCATAGACATGCATCGCCTCACATGTCAAACCTTTTGATTGCCTTACAGAGAGATTTACTTGGAACACATCACCTGCTGCAATATATTCTTTTATCTTTTCAACAGCTTCTCCAAATTCCACTTCACTCATCGAAGCAGAATTTCCGTGTGTTGTTTTTTGCACTTGATAGTTCCAAGCAGTTTCAGGTCGGGAGCTCTTCCAAGCCTGTTCATAACCTTTTAAACGATCATCAAGGTCTGCTGAGTCGCCTTGTTCACCATGGACAATGACCCACATCTTTTCTTCTTTATGCTCATAGATAAATACATCATGGAACAGCATGAAAAAGAGATCAGGTAGGGCGAGGTCATCCTCAGCAAGGAGGGGCAATCGCTCAATTTCCCGGATAATATCATAACTTAAATAACCAATCGCTCCCCCTTGAAAGGATGGGATACCAGGTATAACAGCTGTTTTATAAGGAGCCATCACTTCTTTTAATGAATCTAATAGCTTCCCTTTTTTTATCTCCTCATGCTCACCCTTTTTAACCGTTAAGGTGTCTCTTTTTCCTTCAATAATAGCAAATGGATCAAGCCCAATAATGCTATACTGCCCTCCACGTCCACTCTCTAAGAGAACTTGATGAGTCTTATTTTTTGATAGATGTTTATATGTTGCAAACCATTCATCCTCCGCTAATGAAAAAGAGGTGGCTTTCGCTATCCAGTTTTCTTTCTTTACGTTCTCTCGTTGCAACGGCTTCACTCCGTTCGTATCATTTACTTCTATGTATTCATTTTACATGACTACGAAATAGAAGAAAAGAACAAGAGCTAGGATTAGCTCAGTCTATTAATGGAAATCCATCTCTAAACAAAAGTAGCCCTACCTAAAAGGTAAGACTACTTTAACGCTAAATCTTAATCTTCAAATTGATAAAGTGGTGTACTTAGGTAACGTTCACCGTTTGAAGGGATAATCGCAACCACTTTTTTACCTGGTCCAAGCTTTTCAGCAAGTTGTAGCGCTGCATAGATCGCTGCCCCAGACGAAATTCCACCTAAAATTCCTTCTTCCTTTGCAGCACGGCGCGCATATTCAAAAGCTTGCTCAGTAGATACTTGAATCACTTCATCATATACCTTCGTGTCTAAAATATCAGGAACAAAGCCAGCACCGATTCCTTGGATTTTATGCGGTCCAGGATTTCCACCAGATAAAATTGGTGAATCTTGTGGCTCCACTGCCGCAATACGGAGACTCGGGAAGTGCTCCTTTAAAAATCCACCAGCACCCGTAATCGTCCCCCCTGTTCCAATACCTGATACAAACCCATCTAATTGGCCGTCAGCTTGTTCCAGCAATTCTTTACCTGTCGTTTCGCGGTGAATTTTAGGGTTTGCCTCATTTTCAAATTGTTGTGGCATAAAGTAGCCATTTTCCTTTGAAAGTTCCGTAGCCTTACGAATTGCTCCACCCATGCCTTCTGGACCTGGAGTTAATACAAGCTCAGCTCCGTAAGCTCGTAATAAGTTACGGCGCTCCATACTCATTGTTTCAGGCATAACTAGCTTTGTTTTGTATCCTTTTGCAGCAGCAACCATTGCTAAGCCGATACCCGTGTTACCACTTGTAGGCTCTACAATTGTATCACCAGCTTTAAGCGTGCCATCTTTCTCGGCTGCCTCAATCATCGCTAAGCCGATACGATCTTTTACACTGCTTCCTGGGTTCATAAACTCAAGCTTTAAATAAACATCAGCATGCTTATCCGTGACAAGACGATTTAATTTGACTAGCGGCGTATGACCAATTAACTCTGTAATCGATTGAACAACTTTCATATATAGCGCCTCCTAATTCCAAGTAAATTCATAGGTTTTGTTTAAAATAATGTTAGCAGACGTTTTCAGATAAGTCAATCAATGAATCCCTTAATTTGCAAAATTATTTTGATTCAGCAATCAATTCCTCTAATTCACTTACATCAAATGTATACACTTCATTACAGAAGTTGCAACGCGTCTCAGCTCCACCATCTTCAGCAATCATCGAACGAATCTCTTCTTCACCTAAGCTTGTTATCGCATTAGACACTCGCTCTTTCGAACACGTACAAGAGAAAGCAACTGGCATTTTATCGAGAATTTTCACATTATCATCACCTAGAAGAGCGTTTAGCATTTCTTCAGGTGGCATTCCTGCCTCCACTAATTTTGAAATAGGAGGAATAGAGCTTAGCCTCTTTTCAATTTCCGTAATAACCTCATCATCAGCTCCAGGCATTAATTGAATGATAAATCCTCCTGCTGCTAAAATCGAGTTGTCAGGGTTCACAAGAACACCAACTCCAACAGATGAAGGTGTTTGTTCTGATGAAGCAAAATAATATGTGAAATCTTCTCCAAGTTCTCCTGAGACAATCGGTACACTTCCTGTAAAGTTATCTCTCATTCCAAWATCTTTTACAATAGATAGATATCCGTCTGTACCAACTGCTCTTGCAACATCAAGCTTCCCATCCTTATTTAAATCAAAATGAGTTTGAGGGTTGGTTACATACCCACGTGATTCTCCTTTCGTATTACTATCAACAATAATTGCGCCGATTGGTCCCCTTCCTTCAATTTTCACAGTAAGCTTCGCGTCACCTTTTAACATCGCTCCCATCATAGTACTTGCCATCATCGCACGACCTAATGCTGCTGATGCAGTAGGCCACGTACCCTGTCTTCTGACTGCTTCGTCAATCATTTCTGTTGCTACTAATGCATATGCACGAACTTTCCCTTCAAAACCTGTTGCTCTTACTAAATAATCACTCATGGTGAACATTCTCCTTTTAATTGGTTTATCCTTTTTTATTACTATCTTTATTCTTCTCATAAATGATTCGGAGCCCTTTTAAAGTGAGAAAAGGGTCAACGACATCGATACTTTTAGCTTCTGTTGAGATCAGACTCGCTAAACCTCCTGTGGCAATAACTACAGGAACTTCTTTTGATTCTTCTTTCATTCGATTGACAATTCCATCAACCTGCCCCACATAACCAAAGAAAATACCCGCTTGCATCGCATGAATCGTATTTTTACCTATTATATGTTCAGGCTTTGCAATTTCAATACGAGGAAGCTTAGAAGCTCTTGTATATAAAGCTTCTGTTGAGATGGAAATCCCGGGTGCAATCGCTCCACCCATATATTGTTTTTGCTCGTTGATGTAGCAATACGTAGTGGCCGTACCGAAATCGACAATAACAAGTGGACTACCATACAACTCTATCGCTGCCACTGCATTAACAATTCGATCGGCTCCAACTTCCCTCGGGTTATCATATTTTATGTTTAATCCTGTTTTAATTCCAGGACCAATGATCATTGGTTGCAACTTAAAATACTTTTTGCACATTTGTTCTAGTGAGAACATGATGGGAGGAACCACAGAAGAAATAATGATACCAGCAATGTGATTAAAGTTTAGCCCCTTATCATTAAATAAAGCTTTAATCGACATCGCATACTCGTCTTCTGTATTTTGTCTGCTCGTAGCTATACGCCAATGGTATACAAGCTCTTCTTGTTTATAGACACCTAGAGCGATATTGGAATTTCCTACATCTATTACGAGGATCATATCTTCACCACATCTTCTACAAAAATRGATTTCAAATTTGAGTTTAAACGAAAAAAGAGAGGATGTCGATTCCGACACCCTCCCTCTAATCAATTGATTAGTCATTCTTTTTGTTCATATCATCTTTTTCAATCGGCTCATCTGTATTTGGCTCTTGTGGTTGTTCAGGCTCTACCTCAGTAGATTCCTCTTTTTTAGAGTTAATGTTCACTTTCACATCGGACTCTTCAGCCTTGTCTTTATTAATATGAGCATTTAGGTGATGACCTTCTGGAAGCTTTCCGTCATTTACTAATGACTTAATTTGCTCAGCATCCAATGTTTCCATATCAAGCAAGGTTTTAGCTACAAGATCTAAGCTATCCTTGTTCTCAAGTAAGATCTCCTTACAACGCACATAACATTCTTTAATAATGCGTTGAACTTCAAGATCGATCTCATGAGCAAATGCATCACTATAGTTTTGTTCATTTTGAATGTCACGACCGAGGAATACTTGCCCACCTGATCCTGAGATAAATTGCATCGGTCCAAGCTTTTCACTCATACCATATTCTGTAACCATTTTTCTGGCAATACCTGTAGCTCGTTGGAAGTCATTGTGAGCACCTGTACTCACTTCTCCAAACGTTACTTCCTCAGCGACACGTCCACCGAGTAAACCAATAATTTTATCAAGTAATTCTGGCTTTGTCATAAAGTAACGATCTTCCTTAGGAAGCATTACCGCATAACCACCAGCCATACCACGCGGAACAATGGTTACTTTATGAACCATATCGGCATTCTCAAGCCTCACACCGACAACCGTATGACCCGCTTCATGCCAAGCAACAATTTTCTTCTCTTTCGGTGAAATGACACGGCTCTTTTTAGCCGGACCTGCAATCACGCGGTCAATCGCTTCTTCAATATGAATCATACTTATCTTCGTATGATCATGTCTTGCTGCAACAAGAGCAGCTTCATTAAGAAGATTTTCAAGATCTGCACCAGAGAAACCAGGCGTTCTTGTAGCGATTGTTTTTAAGTTTACATCGTCATTTAATGGCTTATTTCTAGCATGTACTTTTAAGACTTCTTCACGTCCAATGACATCCGGACGGTTAACTTGAATTTGACGGTCAAAGCGTCCTGGACGCAGTAGGGCAGGGTCTAGGATGTCAGCACGGTTAGTGGCAGCGATGATAATAATTCCTTCATTGGCACTAAATCCGTCCATTTCAACGAGTAATTGGTTTAGTGTTTGTTCACGCTCATCGTGTCCTCCACCAAGACCAGCTCCACGTTGACGACCTACAGCATCAATCTCATCAATAAAGATGATACATGGTGCATTTTTCTTTGCATTTTCAAATAAATCACGTACACGGGATGCACCGACACCGACAAACATCTCAACGAAGTCAGAACCACTTATTGAGAAGAACGGTACGCCAGCTTCACCGGCTACTGCACGTGCAAGTAATGTTTTACCTGTACCCGGAGGACCTACTAATAGGACACCTTTTGGAATACGTGCACCAATAGCAGAGAATTTACGAGGGTCTTTTAAGAACTCAACAACCTCAACTAGTTCTTGCTTCTCTTCATCTGCACCAGCAACGTCTTTAAATTTCGCTTTTTTCTTGTCTTCATTAACCAACTTCGCTTTACTCTTACCAAAGTTCATTACACGGCTTCCGCCACCTTGAGCTTGGCTTAGTAAGAAGAAGAAGAGAATAAATATAATGATGAATGGAATAATCCCAGTGAAAAATTGAACCCATCCACTTGTTTCATCAGCAGGTTCAATATCAAGGTTAAATGGAGCTCCACCTGGTCCTTGGGCACCTGTTAATACTTCAGCAGATTGTTCACTTTTAAGTGCATATGTTTGGAAATATTCATCTTCAGCTTGATCTGTAAATTGACCGCGCACTAAGTACACTTGTCTCTCTGGCTTTACTGACAACTCTTGAACCTGACCATTCTCAAGTCTTTCTATGAATGCATTAAATGATACGTTCTCTGTTTCTGTTTGATCAGAGTTGAATACACTCACAATCCCGACAATGACTAGGAAAATGAGTAAATAAAATATCGTATTACGGAATATCCGATTCATTCTTGACCTCCTCCGACGGGCGTTATAGCTTGGTTTATCCTATCATAATTATTCTTTACCACTCAAATATTAACTCTCGTAGATTTCTGGCTTTAACACACCGATATACGGTAGGTTACGATAACG
>NZ_LFEL01000033.1:0-11345 GCF_001037965.1 Bacillus sp. LL01
ATAAGAATGCAAGAAATTATTTTAGCTATCATAGCAGGGTTAATCGTTGGATTTGTTTTTGCTTTAATTAAGTTACCAATTCCAGCGCCACCGGCTCTACCCGGTATTATGGGTATATTTGGAATTTATTTAGGGTACAAGCTTTATGAAATGGTTTGGCCGATGATTATGAAGTAGAAGGAGAGGTTGACATGGCATACGCTTCTTATAAGGGAACAAAGATTTTTTATGAAGTGCGGGGGAGAGGGCTACCACTTGTCTTTATTCATCCTCCGGCCATGTCCCATCTTACTTTTCGGTATCAATATCCGTTATCTTTTCTTGGTAAAGTGGTCGTTCTTGATTTACCTGGTAATGGACATAGCAAAGATAAAAATACGAAAGCTTTATCGATTGAGGAACAAGCAGAGTGCGTACGAGTGGTTTTAAAGAAGCTTCGTGTAAAAAAAGCAATCATTATTGGGTATTCAAATGGAGGCTCGATTGCTCAGGAGTTTGCTCTGCGATTTCCTGAGATTACAATTGGCTTAATATTATTGGGTGGCTTTCCTGAAGTGGCAACTTTCATGCTAGATAAAGAATTTAAGCTGGGTATGTGGGCGTCGAAGAAAAGATGGATGTCTCTCATTAGCTATATTCTCCCAAAAGCTCATTTTAAAAATAAAATTCATGCGAAAGAAATGCAGTCAATCATTCAAGAGGTTGATCCTAATTGGCTAAGTGAAACCTATAAAATAGGTCATGAATATCAATCCATCCACAGACTTAATCAACTTAACATGCCATTACTATTGGTTTATGGCAAACAAGATATCATCATGCATCATTACATCTATGATTTCGTAAAAAAAGCACATGATGTAGAGGTAGTTTTGGTATCGGGTGTTGCTCATCAAGTCCCTACAAAGCGGCAGGATGAATGCAACCAAGTGATTAGCGAATGGCTTAAACGAAGAGAGCTCGTCTAACATTAGCTTGGATCTATTCTTTATCAATCGGATGAGCGAGAAAGTCTTTGTATGTATCTATATAGAGCTTTCCATTTGGAGCCAACACTGCATACATCACATCCTTAATAAGGATATTTCTTTTCGAGACTTCTGATTGCAGCCAATGTAAGTCGATGTTATTCTCTGTTAGGTTTCGCCTAATAATCTCACCGTCCATTATTAATTCAACCGGTACGACCCGGTCTTCAGATTTACTTTCGAGTTGTAAATCTTTCTTGATCACTTGCCGATACTCTTGTTTCTTTAAAGCCGTTAACGTTCCATTTGGTTCAATCATTGCGACGAGGACTTCATCTACATCGTAAATATTATTCTCACGTAATTGTTGATTCATGTAATCTAACGTGTAGCGCATCTTCCTCATATTTCCCTCGAGAATTTTCCCGTTTTCAATAATGACCGTCGGATGACCTGCAAAAAACTTACGTACGCGACGGTTTTTCATCGATATGTACTCAATCACATAAATGATCAAAACAAAGATTACAAAGGAGATTAGTACATTATGCATAGGCACACTTGTATTAAATGCTAAGTTTGCCGTAATCGACCCAAGTGTAATGGTCGCAATAAAATCGAATGTCGTCATTTGAGAAATAGTTTGTTTTCCAAGTAACTTAGCACTGAGTAATAAAGAAGTAAAAGCGACAATCGTTCGTGTCAAAATTTCAACATGTTCCGCCATAGCACCCTCCACTTTAGAATTTCTTCAACAGTCTTACCAAATGGAATAAAGCCTATGCTAAAAACCCAATATAACAAAGCGTGATTAACTATTTACATTTTTTTCATGAACGTATGATTGACAACTTGATTTAACAGGAGTAAATTAACTCTATGAAAACGGAAGATAACCATTTCTTTGTGATGGTTTTWAAAAAAGGAGTGGTAAGACATGGCTAAAAAGAAAAAGCAGTTTGCAGTCATTGGCTTAGGACGTTTTGGAGGAAGTGTTTGTAAAGAGTTATACGAAAGAGGGCATGAAGTGCTTGCGATCGATAAAGATGGAGATAAGGTTAGTGAGTACGTTGCTTACTCGACGCATGCGATGCAAGTTGATACGACCGATGAAAATGCGATGAAGCAAATTGGAATCTCTAATTTCGAACATGTAGTAGTAGCAATTGGTGACAATATCCAAGCTAGTATCTTAACAACGCTTGTTTTWAAGGAAATGAATGTTCCTATCGTATGGGTGAAAGCTCAAAATAATTATCATCATAAAGTATTAGAAAAGATCGGGGCAGACCTTGTCGTCCATCCAGAATCAGACATGGGACGTCGTATAGCTCATAATATGGCTTCTGAGAAAGTGATCGATTTCATTGACCTTTCAGATGAATATAGTATCGTCGAACTTCGCGCAACAGATAAGGTAAATGATAAGACGCTCGTTCAATTAAATGTACGTGCGAAATACGGGGTAACAATCCTTGCTATGAAGCGAGGAGAGGAGATGAATATCTCGCCAATGCCAGATGACCTTATTCATAAAGGCGATATGCTCGTGGTAATGGGTCATAAACTAGATATTAACCGATTTGAGGACGAGGGACTTTAAGAATGAGAGGGGCAGGAACATATCTAAGGGGTTTAACTCAGGATACGAACGAAGCGCTAAATGAGCAGATGAAATATACGTAGACCTCCTACGGAATGAAAAGCAGAGGTGAGACCCCACGAGGAGGCTCACCAGCTTCCCGCGGAAAGCGAAGTATATTTCAGGAACGGTATACATAGACCGCATCAGTAATGTTCGATTTTCCATAAGTTAAAATACTTTTGTCCCAGCCTCTCTTTGTTGTTTATAGCAGGCCTGAGATTAATGTCGCCAATTTTTCTTTGCCACGTTGAAGGAATGGTCGTGAGTTGAAAGTCTCGATTGTCATTCTTTGCGCTGTGAAAATGTCATGCTCGAGTTGATCTAACACAACTTGCACGATCCTTTGATCATACAAGAGACAATTGATTTCATGGTTAAGATGGAAGCTTCGTTTATCAAAATTTGCGGTCCCGACATCGGCCATCTGCGTATCAATGACAATGGCCTTGGCATGAAAAAATCCTCGGTAATATTGATATACTTCGATGCCCGCTACAAGTAAATCCTTGAAATAAGGAAAAGCTGCTTCCTTTACAAATGGGTGGTCGCCTTTTTTGGGCAAGATTAAGCGGATATCGACCCCGCGCTTTGCGGCCTCAATAAGCGCTTTTTGCAAAGGTTTTCCAGGTATATAGTATGGGGTACCGATCGTGATTGTTTTTTTTGCTTGGCTTATTAAAGAGATAAATGATTCCTCAAGATAACTCCCATCTGTCGGTAAGATGCGTAAAGGATGAGGGCCTTTTCTAAGACTTGGGTAGAGCGCTTCTTCTCGTACAAATTTTTGCTTAGCCGTCTGCCAGTCTTCTAAAAATTGTTCTTGAAGATCCTGAACACCGTCCCCATTTAGTCGAAGGTGGAAATCACGCCAAGGACCAAATTTAGGGTCACGTCCTAAGTACTCATCTCCAATATTAAACCCTCCAATGTACCCAACGCGTCCATCAACAATAACGAGCTTTCTGTGATTGCGCCGATTAAGAGTGAAGAATAAATAGGGGAAGCTTACAGGGTGAGAATAAGCAAATCGAACCCCTTTTTTCCTCAGTTGCTTAATGGTCTTTCTCGATAGGTCACAACCAAAACGATCGACAAGGACACGAACTGTAACCCCTTCTTGAGCTTTATCTGCTAAAATTTTAAGTGCCTTATTTCCAATGTGATCTTCCTYGAAAATATAAAAAAGAAGATGAATGTGATGCTCTGCTTGAGAAAGGTCGGCAAATAAAGCCTCAAAARAATCATCCCCTGTTGCAAGGAAATCAACATCCCCGTAACGAGTAACTTGAGTATGGCGAGTTGCTTCCTTACGTTGCTTCTTCTGTCCCAAGACAAAATCCATTCTAAGCCAAGTAAATAACAATACAATGAGCACAAGTGTAATAATCAATCCATTCATCTTCTCACCTCCTACGCGACGACATTTATTTATTCGTATCATGCCCGACTGAGAAGAGTGGTATGTATCAATGGGTCCAATTGAAACATTAGGTTGTAGTGGATCTCACGAAAATAATGGCGTATCCAAAGGAATCTCAATGGCTTTAAAGGATAAAAGTCAATGGCTCATAAAAATTGTAAAAAAAAATTTAACTTTTTTATCGACTGAATGCTCATTCACATAAATATGTGCTATAATGACCGTAATAATTTATTATTTTC
Source organism: Bacillus sp. LL01 (assembly GCF_001037965.1). Taxonomy (NCBI): domain Bacteria; kingdom Bacillati; phylum Bacillota; class Bacilli; order Caryophanales; family Bacillaceae; genus Bacillus; species Bacillus sp. LL01. The sequence goes on from NZ_LFEL01000033.1 coordinate 4,276, forward strand.
TAAACATTCAAATTAGACGTAGCAACTTATGTGTCAGCAGAAATATTTAGCTAGGTCGAAAAGGGGGACGTTTAAGATGGAAGCGTTAACATGGGTTAATCTTGTTGCCTTTCTACTTGTGACGGGGTATGCGTTGTACTTATTTGCAACACTCGTTATGACACGTGTTGAGTACATCAAGCTCGGTAAGAAGGCAGAGTTTGATCACTCTATGAAAGAGCGACTTGAATCGGTTTGGGTAAATGTGTTCGGACAAAAGAAGTTATTGAAAGACAAGAAGAGCGGGATCATTCACTTAATGTTCTTCTACGGATTCTTGCTTGTGCAGCTTGGCGCAATTGATTTAATTTGGAAAKGGCTAGCAGTAGGATCACATCTACCGCTTGGACCACTGTATCCATACTTTACGTTCTTCCAAGAAATCGTTGTTGTGATGATCTTGATCGCTGTAGTTTGGGCTTTCTATCGTCGTTATGTTGAGAAGCTTGTTCGTCTAAAGCGTGGGTGGAAATCTGGTCTAGTCCTTATTTTCATTGGCGGATTAATGACATCGAAGCTACTCGCAAAAGGGATGGAAATCATCTGGCTTGATAAATCAATGAGTGGTTTTGAGCCGATTGCATCAGGAATTGCTACAGCATTTAGTTGGGTATCTCCAGCTGTTGCAGGTGGATTGTTCTTTGTTTTCTGGTGGATGCACTTATTATTCTTATTAACATTCTTAGTGTATGTTCCACAATCAAAGCATGCTCATTTAATCGCCGGCCCTGCAAACGTCTTCATGGGTCGTACGCATAAAGTAGGTCGTCTATCTTCTATTAACTTTGAAGATGAGACGCAAGAGCAATTTGGTAACAACAAGATTGAAGACTTTAATCACAAGCAATTGCTTGATTTATATGCCTGTGTGGAATGTGGTCGATGTACGAATATGTGTCCGGCAACTGGCACAGGAAAAATGCTTTCTCCAATGGATCTAATCGTTAAAATGCGTGATCACTTAACGGAAAAGGGAGCAGCTGTTACATCAAAGTCTGCATGGCTTCCGGAATTTGCGTTCTCTAATACAAAAGCAAACCAACTAGCTATGCAAGGTGCTGGTGGTCAAGAAGCGGCAGCTGGTTATGATGTAAGTCTAATTGGCGATGTGATTACAGAAGAAGAAATTTGGGCTTGTACGACATGCCGTAACTGTGAAGATCAATGTCCTGTAATGAATGAGCATGTTGATAAAATCATTGATATGCGCCGTTACCTTGTTTTAACAGAAGGTAAGATGGATGCTGATGCACAGCGTGCGATGACGARTATTGAACGTCAAGGAAATCCATGGGGTATTAGCCGTAAAGAGCGTGAAAACTGGCGCGAGGGTCGTGAGGATATCCATGTTCCGACCGTGAAAGAACTTGAGAAAAAAGGCGAGGAATTCGAATTCTTGTTCTTTGCAGGGTCAATGGGTTCATATGATAAACGAAGCCAAAAAATCGCTCAGTCTTTCGCTAAAGTAATGAACGAAGCAGGCGTTACATTTGCGATTATCGGAAACAAAGAAAAGAACTCAGGCGACACACCACGTCGTCTTGGAAATGAATTCTTATTCCAAGAGCTCGCTAGTGCAAACATTGAGTTATTCAACAAGCATAATGTGAAGAAGATCGTAACAATCGATCCTCATGCATACAATACGTTTAAAAATGAGTATCCTGATTTCGGACTTGAAGGAGTAGAGGTGTATCACCATACAGAACTTCTTGCTGACCTCATTAAAGAAGGCCGTATTAAGCCAACTAACGAAGTCGATGAAACGATTGTTTATCATGACTCCTGTTACCTTGGTCGCTACAATGAAGTATACGAGCCACCACGTGAAATTCTTGCTGCGATCCCTGGGGTTAAAGTGGTTGAGATGGATCGTAATCGTCAAAACGGAATGTGTTGTGGAGCCGGCGGCGGTATGATGTGGATGGAAGAAGATGCTGGTCAACGTGTAAACGTTGCTCGTACAGAGCAAGCACTTGAAGTTGAGCCATCGATGATTGGAACAGGCTGTCCATATTGCTTAACGATGCTAAGCGATGGTACGAAAGCAAAAGAAGTCGAAGAAGACGTACAAACGTTGGATATTGTAGAAATTTTAGAAAAATCACTTATTAAGAAGGAAACCGAACTAGTTCAGTAGAATAGTAAGTAATATAGTAGAAAATTCAGGAGAGTTGTCGACTCGCGTCTAGCGAGTCCTGCTCTCATGTTTTATGACATCATATGAAAGCGCAATCACACTTGCGCTTTTTATCAGCAATTCTACCGAGCGAGCGTTCGGTCAATAAATGCATGAATCGAAAGGGGAATAACGATGAAAACAGTCATTGTCAGTGGAGCTCGTACACCTTTTGGGAAATTTGGAGGCGCATTAAGTAGCCTAAAAGCGTCTGAACTTGGGGGCATTGTTTTAAAAGAAACATTAGCTCGCGCAAACTGGAAAGGCGAGAATGTGGATGAAGTCATCATAGGAAATGTACTTCAAGCAGGTCAAGGTCAAATACCATCTCGTCAAGCATCGAATAACGCTGAGATTCCTTGGAGTGTTAAAACGGAAACGATTAATAAAGTTTGTGCATCAGGMATGCGCAGTGWAACACTAGCTGATCAAATCATCCGAGCGGGTGATGGAGAAGTTATTCTTGCAGGTGGGATGGAGTCGATGAGTAATGCTCCTTACTACGTACCAAAAGCAAGATGGGGCGCACGGATGGGGAATGTTGAACTGGTTGATGGAATGGTATTTGACGGCTTAACTTGCTCGTTCCGTTCTGTTCATATGGGTTCTTATGGAAATGGAGTGGCTGATGAACTAGCGTTGTCTCGAGAAGTACAAGATGAGTGGGCTGCTAGAAGTCATGGTAAGGCACTTAGTGCAATTGAGTCGGGGACATTTAATGAGGAAATCGTCGCTGTACCAGTACCCCAACGTAAGGGTGATCCTGTATTAGTAGAACGTGACGAGGCACCGCGTCCTGGTACCACGGCAGAAGGCTTGGCTAAATTAAGACCTGCTTTCGGAAAAGACGGCACCATTACAGCTGGAAATGCACCGGGAGTGAATGACGGAGCAGCAGCTATGCTTCTTATGTCAGATGAAAAAGCAAAAGCTGAAGGGATTGAACCACTGGCAACCATTGTCGCTCATCATGCGATTGCGATTGAGCCCGAGAATTTCCCTAAGACACCAGGTCTTGTTATTAATGAGCTATTAAATAAAGCAGGAAAAAGCGCTAGTGACATTGATCTTTTTGAAATTAATGAAGCATTCGCAGCGGTTGCCCTAGCAAGTAACCAGATTGCCGAGCTTGATCCGGAGAAAGTAAATGTAAACGGTGGTGCTGTCGCACTTGGACACCCAATCGGAGCAAGTGGAGCACGTATTATTTTAACACTTGCACATGAGTTAAAACGTCGCGGTGGCGGGCTGGGAATTGCAGCTATTTGTAGTGGTGGCGGTCAAGGTGATGCTGTATTAATTGAAGTGAAATAAATAAACATTTAACAAAAATAGAGGAGTGGAGACTTCATGRGTATGAAAAAAGTAATGGTGATCGGTGCAGGGCAAATGGGCTCAGGAATTGCTCAAGTACATGCAATGGCAGGAATTGACGTGATCTTACATGACTTAAAACAAGATTTTGTTGATCGCGGACTTTCGACCATTCAAAAGAACTTAAATCGTCAAGTTGAAAAAGGGCGTCTTGAAGAAACGAAGCGAGATGAGATTCTTTCACGTCTTACACCATCAACGGACCTACAAAATGCTTCTGATGTTGACCTAGTAATCGAAGCAGCAGTGGAAAACATGGAGATTAAATCAAAGCTTTTTGCTGACCTTGATAAAATCGCACCAGAACACGCGATTCTTGCAACGAATACATCTTCTCTTCCTATTACAGAGATTGCAGCTGCTACGAACCGCCCGGAAAAAGTAATCGGTATGCACTTTATGAACCCAGTTCCAGTCATGAAATTAGTTGAGATTATTCGCGGACTTGCAACAACAGATGAAGTATATCAAGCAATTGAAGATCTTTCACGAACATTATCAAAAACTCCAGTAGAAGTGAATGACTTCCCAGGCTTTGTTTCAAACCGTATTTTAATGCCAATGATTAATGAAGCAATTTATACGGTGTATGAAGGGGTTGCCACGCCTGAGGCAGTCGATGAAGTGATGAAGCTTGGTATGAACCATCCAATGGGACCACTTACTCTGGCTGATTTTATCGGACTAGATACATGTCTTTATATTATGGAAACATTGCATGATGGGTTTGGAGATGACAAATACCGTCCATGTCCATTGCTTAGAAAATATGTGAAAGCTGGCTGGTTAGGTAAGAAAACGGGCAGAGGATTTTACGTTTACGAATAAGCGATCGAACAAAGCGAAGCAGCCGCTATAAAAGAAGACATACAGATTTTGGAGGTGCAGAGGATGAATTTACGATTTACAGAAGAGCAAGACATGATGCGAAAAATGGTACGTGACTTTGCACAAGAACAAATTACGCCATTTATAGAAGAAATGGAAGAAAACGAGACGTTCCCACGTGAGATTGTCAACAAAATGGGAGAGCTTGGCTTAATGGGTATTCCAATTCCAGAAGAGTACGGCGGGGCTGGGATGGATTTCACTTCTTATATTATTGCTATTAATGAATTATCTAAAGTGAGTGCGACAGTTGGGGTTATTTTATCGGTACACACCTCCGTTGGCACAAATCCAATTCTCTATTTTGGGACAGAGGAACAAAAGCAAAAATACATTCCAAAGTTAGCTAGTGGAGAATACTTAGGTGCCTTTGGACTTACAGAGCCTGGTGCAGGTTCTGATGCCGGCAGCTTAAAAACAACGGCGAAAAAAGATGGCGATGATTATCTTTTAAATGGCTCAAAAGTGTTCATTACAAACGGTGGGGAAGCAGATGTATACATCGTATTTGCCTCAACCGATTCTACACTTGGCTCAAGAGGAATTTCTGCTTTTATCGTAGAGAAAGATACCCCAGGGTTTTCAGTAGGGAAGAAAGAAAAGAAAATGGGTCTTCATGGCTCAAATACAACAGAGCTTACTTTTGAAGATGCGCGTGTTCCGGCTAGTAATCTCCTAGGAAGCGAAGGAGAAGGCTTCAAAATTGCAATGAGTAATCTTGATGCAGGACGAATCGGAATTGCAGCACAATCTCTTGGTATCGCTGAAGCTGCACTTGAAGCAGCTGTTGGTTACGCAAAAGAACGCAAGCAGTTCGGAAAGCCGATTGGGCAACAGCAAGGGCTTGGCTTCAAGCTTGCTGATATGGCGACAAAGGTAGAGGGTTCAAAACTGTTAGTCTATCAGGCTGCTAAACTACGTGAGCTTGGTAAGGACAGTGGAAAACAGGCGTCGATGGCAAAGTTATTTGCCTCACGTACAGCCATGGAAGTAGCAATCGAAGCTGTGCAAGTATTTGGTGGCTACGGCTATACAAAAGAGTATCCAGTGGAGCGCTTTTTCCGTGACGCGAAAATTTGTGAGATTTATGAAGGAACAAGTGAAATTCAACGTGTCGTGATTAGCAAGCACTTACTAGCAGATTAAAGGGGAGAAACATAATGAACTTTTTATTAACTGATGAACAAGATATGATCCGTAAAATGGTACGCGACTTTGCGAAAAATGAAGTAGAACCAACAGTAGAAGAGCGTGATGAGGAAGAGCGTTTTGACCGTGAAATCTTTGATAAGATGGCGGAACTTGGTTTAACAGGTATTCCGTGGCCTGAAGAGTACGGTGGAATTGGTGCAGACTATGTGAGTTATTGTATTGCAGTTGAAGAGTTATCACGTGTTTGTGCATCAACGGGTGTAACACTTTCTGCGCATACATCGCTTGCAGGCTGGCCGGTATATAAATTTGGTACAGAAGATCAAAAACAAAAATTTCTACGTCCTATGGCAGAAGGTAAGAAGATTGGGGCATATGGTTTAACGGAGCCAGGTTCAGGTTCTGACGCAGCTAGAATGAAAACAACAGCGATTCTTGATGGTGACCATTATGTACTAAATGGTTCAAAGATCTTCATTACAAATGGTGGGATTGCTGATATTTACATCGTATTTGCGGTAACAGATCCAGAAGCACGTCATAAAGGAACGACTGCATTCATCGTTGAAGCAGATACTCCAGGTTTCTCTGTTGGGAAAAAAGAGAAGAAACTAGGCATTCGTTCATCTCCTACAACTGAAATTATCTTTGAAGATTGCCGTGTGCCAAAAGAAAACATGCTTGGTAGTGAAGGTGAAGGCTTTAAAGTTGCGATGATGACACTTGATGGTGGGCGTAACGGAATTGCTGCTCAAGCAGTAGGGATCGCTCAAGGTGCACTTGATGCAGCGGTAGGCTATGCAAAAGAGCGTAAACAATTCGGTAAGCCAATTGGTGCACAACAAGGGATTGGTTTCAAGCTTGCAGATATGGCTACTAAGATTGAAGCAAGTCGTCTATTAACGTACCAAGCAGCATGGAGAGAAAGCGAAGGTATTTCATACGGTAAAGAGTCTGCGATGTCTAAGCTTTTCGCTGGTGATACAGCAATGGATGTCACAGTTGAAGCCGTTCAAGTATTTGGTGGCTATGGCTATACAAAGGACTATCCGGTAGAGCGTTACATGCGTGATGCGAAAATTACTCAGATTTATGAAGGTACAAATGAAATTCAACGCCTTGTTATCTCTAAAATGTTGTTAGCCGACTAATCAACATTAAATGATAGATCGTAGCTTCAATTTTTAGTATGCTATTAAGTAACATAAAGGGGTCTAGGGGCAGTGAGGCATCTCACTGCCAGGTAGACCATTGGCATATAAAAAGAGAAATACGATAAAAGGAAGTAGGTTGACAGGTTTGAAAAAAAAAGCAGTGCCCTCAATGKTAAAGGATCAGCAATTAGTCAAAAAACGTCGTGAGCAAATGGTTAAAGGAGCCGTGCGTCTTTTTATTGAAAAAGGATTCCACCGCACAACCACAAGAGAAATTGCAAAAG
>NZ_LFEL01000034.1:0-11339 GCF_001037965.1 Bacillus sp. LL01
CTCACAGTCATGGTACAATCATGATTGATTAATAGGAAAAGAGTGTAAAAAGATGAAAACATTTTTAGGTTGGTTCCTTATCATCCTGCTGTTTACTGGTTTTTCTTTTTTATTTGTAGAAGCCTCTGCAGAAATCAAGGATATTCAAACACTAAGTGAAGTATTCGAGGAGCATGTTGCGATCGATGAGATCCATTTACCTGCGAATAGTTATATGTATGATCGAAATGGCTCGGTTATTTCAGAGATTTATAAAGAGGGTAACCGAGAGTATGTAACATATGAAAAAATTCCTCAACAAGTCATTGATGCTTTTATCGCAACTGAAGATCGTCGGTTTTTTGATCATAAGGGATACGATACTACTGCCATTATTCGTGCAATTGTCATTAACGCTAAAAGCAATGATATTGAAGAAGGAGCAAGTACAGTAACTCAGCAACTTGCTAGAAATGTCTTTTTAAGCCATGAGCAAAATTACAACCGCAAGTTAAGCGAGCTCCTATATGCTCATGAAATTGAAAAACTATATACAAAAGAAGAAATTATTGAACTCTATCTAAATACCATCTATTTTATGAATGGTGTCTATGGATTTGAGGCTGCAAGTCAATTTTATTTCAATCAACCAAGCACAGAACTTACTCTTGCTGAAATTGCTTTCTTAAGCGCAGTACCCAACAACCCGGCCCACTATGACCCAATCAAAAATAGCGAGAATACAAACTTAAGAAAAGAATGGATCCTAGAAAAGATGGTAGAGACAGGAGTTATTACTAGCGCAGAAGCCGAGAAGGCAATAGCGGAAAAGGTGACTGTGAGTCCGCGTGAAAAAATTGATCAATTTCCTGACTATGTCACCTACATCCATCACGAACTAAAAGAATTAATCGCCCACCAAGAAGGCTTTGATAAGCGTTTAAACAAAGTTAACTCAGAAGAACAAAGAGATGCTATCGAACAAGAATTACATGTACGAGTGAACACCCTTTTGCAGCAAGGCATCCACATTGAAACAGCGCTTGAACCTTCGATACAAATTAAAGCAAATCAAGTCATTCAACATCGCTTGCCTCAAAGTGATGTGCAATCTTCTGCAGTCATTATTGATCATATACAAAATGAACTTGTGGCCATGACTGCAGGAAAAGAGTATCAGAAATTTGACTTCCACCGGGGTTTCCAAATGTATCGCCAACCAGGTTCAGCTATTAAACCCATTCTTGTATATGCACCTTACATAGAGGAACATGACGTACCACTGCAAAGCTCCATTAATGCAGATAACTTTTGTCATAGTGGTTATTGTCCAAAAAATTTCGGAGGAGCTCAATACGGGAATGTGAATATGACAACCGCATTCAAGCATTCCTACAATACACCTGCTGTTCGTATTCTAGATCGATTAGGAATAGAGAAGGCTTTTGCTTATCTTGATCTGTTTGAATTTGAAAGAGTCTTAATAGAGGATCAATCATTACCGTCCGCATTAGGCGGCTTTGAGCATGGCATGTCTCCGCTCGAACTGACACGTTCATATACTCCCTTTGCTCGAAATGGACTCTATTCTCCTGCTCATGGTATCCGTGCTATTAAAAACAGCGAGGGTGATATTCTTTATAGTTGGGAGCAGATCGAGCACGAGCTTTGGAGTGCTCATACTACGGAAAAAATGAGAACATTATTAGCTGAAGTTGTGAAAAGTGGAACAGGAAAGCATGCTAGTATTTCATCGAGCTATGTTGGAGGGAAAACGGGAACGACGAATGATTACATAGATATGTGGTTTGTAGGGATGAATGATCAATACACAACAGGGGTATGGGTCGGGAAAGACCGATGGGAATCTCTTTCTTCCATCTACAGTCATTATCCACATCTTACCATTTGGCGAGATATCATGAGCAATTAATAAAAAGGACAGTTGCATAATACTGCACACTGTCCTTTTTTAGATTGGTAGACTCGCGATAAAACTGTTATAAAGCTTAACTAATGCATACGTAACAGCTATTAAAAATGTACTCCAAAAAATAACGTGAAAAAAGATCAGACCAATTAAGCCCAGTACGGAAAGAGAATCACTCACTTTGTAAACAAAGTAGATAAAATAAATAAAACAAGCAGCCACAAAGATCGCGATTAAGTATAAGATATCATGAGTAAGGGCAAGGGAGGCGATACTTAATGCCATAAAGATTGCAGAGCCAATTCTAATTTTATTTAGCTCAATCCCTTCTTCATCGCGCGAGAAAAAGAGCATTGATAATTCTACAGTTGTATCTGCAATAAGCTTCAATGCTGAGAACACCATAAAAAAGAATAACATTAATAAAAATAATAGCGTTAATTTAATACCGTTCTCAGAGAAAAACTCCCGCATCCCCTCATACACACCGAGCTCAACAAGTTGAGTTAAAATAAAAGACTGAGTGTACAAAGCAAACGTTAAACTAAATATTAAGATGGATATTAGAGGGAAATGACTAGTAATATAACGGTTAGACATCTAACATACGTCTCCTATCTCTTTTATAAACAAACGATTCAAAAAAAAMCAGYAGGTTAGCCTGCTGCTTAGGATTGATGTATGACCGTGTAGGCATTTAATTCGTTTCCTGTTGTAGGCCCTTTTTCCTTTGATTCACGCTTTTCTTTATGTGCATTCTTAAAGGCATCACTATGTAACCATTCTTCATAATGTTCTTTTGTTTCCCACTTAGTGAAGACCACTTGCTTTCCATCTTCATCTTCATTTCCTAAAAACATAAATTCTAGACACCCTGGAACTTTCTTCATGTTCTCAGCAGCATTGCCAAAACGGCTGGAAAGATGGTCTTTGGCTTGTTTTGGAACATGTAATTCGTTCATTACAACATACATCGAAATTCCTCCTTTGTCATTCGCTCCCTTTTAGTATAACGGTTTCATTGTGCGTTGCAAGCCAAATGAAAAAATAACATGAGCGTCATAAGCTTGACAAACATTTTGTCCTGCTTTTATTTCATTCTCCAACAACTTGCTTTATAATAGAAACTAATGTTGACTCACAAGGAGGAATAATCATGGGTACAATCCTAATCCTTGGTGTCTGTGTAGCATTTTTAGCGGCAATTTTTGCAGCTGGCTACGAAGACAATCCACATAAGAACTAACAAAAATCGACCGTACTCTTGGAGTATGGTCGATTTTCGTTTTACGATAATCCTTTAAAGCCTTGTTGACGAATCGCTTCATAGATAACAATTGCAGCTGTGTTTGAGACATTTAACGAACGTACTTTGTCAGTCTGAGGAATCCTGAAGCAACGCTCAAGATTACGGTCAATAATGTCTTGAGGAATGCCTGTCGTCTCACGACCAAATACAAAGAAATGATCTTTCTTATCATTTGAATAATCAAATTCACTAAAATTCTTTGTGCCGACCGTTTCTATAAAATAAAATTCGCCGTCCTTATATGTCTCAAATAACTCTTCAAGTGAATCATAATAATGAATATCAACACTTGGCCAGTAGTCACACCCAGCTCGTTTTAGCATTTTATCATCTGTTGAAAATCCAAGTGGTCGAATTAAATGTAAGGAAGTATTTGTACCTGCGCAAGTTCTAGCGATGTTTCCAGTGTTTGCTGGAATCTCAGGCTGGTAAAGAACAATATGTAAACCCAAATGGCACACCTCTATTTCTACATTTTCATTTTCAGTTTACGACTTTTTTTACATAACTCATAGTATACCACTTACGTCTCTATGATCAAACAACAAACCGCCTGTCAGAAGACAGACGGGTTCGACTTATTCAACTACACTACAATATGAAAAAATTTATATTTGATGTTAGGCGTCCATGCTGTTGAATCCTCATAAGCCCAGTAACGCATTCGACTATTCGTTGTTTGCGCATTTACTAATGGTTCCCCGTTACCATCTTTAGCCACCACAATGGTAGTATGCTGCCATCTGCCGTCCCCATTAAAATCATAACAAATCACATCTCCAACTACGAGGTCACGAGCACGTTCCCGCTCTACTCCTTTTAAGCCCGTTTTGGCTCCGCTTAAATACCAGCGAAAAGAATGCGCCACTGACCAACTGTAGCTCCAATTATTTTTTTGCAGCCACCATCCACTTGCCCGATTCCCCCCTCCAGTCATTGGGGCACCTCCTGCTCTAAGGCATTGAGAGATATAATTGGTACAGTTATCCTTGAACTTCTTATAAGCTGGATTATAATCATTCCACCAACGCTCGGCGTATTTTACTGCCTCTAGTCGATTATAGTTAGAACGATGCCCTGCWAGCTCTCTAGTTTCTAAAAACGTCAATGGCGAAGACTCTACTTTCTCCTCCTTAGTTTGTCTTTTAACTTTCCTTTCCTTATCCTCTTTCAAAACTCCTTCTTCGAAAATGGCACGACGCTCCTCAACCATTTCAGTTGAATGAATTTTTTTTTTAATCTTGATAAATTGCTCATATTTCACCACATAATCGACGATTTCTTTATCGCCGATTTGTTGTTTACGTAAAATCGTTCCCGAAGCTTTTGAACGAATGATCTCGCCTTCACGCTTTTTTAGTGAATCATGTCCACGGACCCACCTGACATAATCTTCATCGCTTTCAATGATTGCATTTTGGTCGTGGTCTCCCTCCTCATTATAATGTGTAAGCTGGATATATCTCTCGTTTTTTCTCTCAATCAACTCATGGATCGGTTGAACCAAGCGTTTCTCCATCTGCTCACCTCGCCCACACTTCTTACCTGCTTCATTTTATGATGCAACCCTTGTACTTCATTCCACTCCAAAACAAAAAGCCCCTTAATAAAGAGGCTTCATTTTATCTATTAAGAAATTTTCTCGATTGCTCCCTCGAGACTCAGTAACAATTCTTTTTTATCTAACCCTCCACCATAGCCGACCATTGCACCGTTACTGCCTATCACACGGTGGCATGGARCGATAATCGGTACCGGGTTCTGATTATTGGCTCCACCAATAGCACGAACCGCTTTCGGGGCTCCAATTAATTCAGCTACTTGTTTATAAGAACGTGTTTCACCATATTGAATCTCTTTTAAAGCACCCCAAACCTTCTGTTGAAAAGGAGTGCCAGCAAGGTCAAGAGGAACATCAAAATCTACTCTTTCCCCATTAAAATAATCCTGTAATTGTTCACACACTGTTTTCAGAGTGTCTTCACATTGAACAAATTCGCCTGTGATACCTTGCTTTCGTAACCTAGCCTTAAGAGCTGCCGTACACGTACTAAGCTCACCGAAGTGAATATGACAAACGCCACGGTCTGTTGCAACGATTGTAAGCGTACCAAGTGGACTATCCATTTCATTAACAAAAAGCCTTGATTGCGTTGCCATGTTAGCCCTTCCTTCCAACTGTTCAGTTTTCATCATCTTACCTTATAATTAGGTATTTTTACCAATCATTCGATTTTCATTTTCAAGCATATTTAGCGCTGTTTCGATTTCACAGAGCACTTCATCGTCTTTTTCGCGCTCTTTCGCTAATACAAGCCTATTTTCCTCTTCCTTACATCTATTCGCGCTGTTTCGACTAATCTTACCAATTGCCCATGCAGCCGTTCCACGAATGACTGGACGAGGGTCATTTTTCAAAAGATCTGCTAAAATCGGCAATGCTGATTCATCTTTAAAATGTGCTAATGCAATGATCGCATTTCGTTGAATTGGTTTTTTTCCTCTCCAAGAGCCCGAGACGTGACCAAACTTCTCTTTAAACTCACGATTACTAATCGTTAGAAGCGGCTTAAGAAGGGGTTTTGCTATCTCTGGGTCAGCTTCCATTTCAGGGTGGTGATGAAAGTCTTTCCCCTTATTTTCAGGACATACCTGCTGACATGTATCACATCCATACAAACGGTTACCCAGTTTTTCTCTATATTGTTCAGGAAGAAATCCCTTTGTTTGTGTTAAATAAGCGATACAAGCTTGAGAGTTTAATTGCCCTCCTTGAACGAGTGCATCAGTCGGGCAAGCATCGACACATTTATTACATGTGCCACATTGATCCGTTAGCGGTATATCAGCTTCAAAGGGAATTGTAGTAACGACCTCACCTAAGTATACATAGCTGCCAAAMTCAGGTGTGATAATGGCACAATTTTTCCCACTCCACCCAATACCTGCTCTACTAGCAACTTCTCGATCAGAAAGAGAACCTGTATCAACCATCGATATCGTTTTTGCATCCGGAATCTTATCTTGTAAAAATTGCTCAATCTTTTTTAAGCGATCTCGCAATACATCATGATAATCTTGACCCCAAGAAGCCCGACAAAATATGCCTCTACGCTCCTCTTTTGTATTTTTGGGAGCACCTTTCATCTTTGAAGGATAAGCTAATGCAATCGAAATAATCGTCCTAGCCTCTTCTAAATTTCGATTAGGGTATACCCGTTTTTCTATATCAGGCTCTTCAAAACCAGATTGATAGCCTAGTTCTTGTTGAGTAAGAAGCCGGTCTTTTAAAGTCAAAAAAGGATCGGCGGTCGTGAAACCGATTTTATCAACTCCGATAGTCTTACTATATGCAATTAGTTCTTCTTTTAATTGGGCGAGTATCATGCCCCATCACCTTTCTTCTACCAATTCCACCTTTATGCTACAATACGTACAAAACTATTGGTGGAGGTAGTCCTATGTTAACAGTTCAAATTGATCCAAGCATAACTTCTGTGATCCCTACGTTTAAGCTTGGCCTTATATCATACCATTCTATCGTGATTAGCGATTCACCTCAAATGTTAAAAGGGCGTTTGCAATTTTTTCAAGAAACATTACAAATGGAATTAGATGAAAAAGAACTAACTGAATTTCCCGGAGTCAAAGAGTGGAGAGAGGTTTTCAAGACATTAAAGATAGATCCTTCAAAGTATCGTCCTTCTCATGAAGCTCTTTTACGTCGAATAAAAAAAGGCAATTTCCTGCCTTCCCTTCCATCAGCTGTTGACCTTAACACTTTCTTTTCCCTTCAATATCAAGTACCGTTTGGCATCTATGATCGAACTAAGTTGAAGGGGAACCTTTCTGTAAAACTCGGTCAAGAAGGTGATAGCTACGAGGGTGTAAATGGTCGTTACAATGATATGAAAGGAAAATTGATTACGACAGATCAACTCGGTCCTTTTGGTAGCCCGATTGTCGACTCGAAAAGAACAAGTGTTTCAGAGCTCACCACTTCAGCTATACAACTGATCTATTTAAAGCCTTCAATGGAGGTCGCAGAAGCTGAACAACTTGTTCAAGCAGTAGCCTCAATGTTTACTCAAGTTCATGGCGGAGAAGTCCTGCAAGCATCTGTGATCAATTCGTGAAATTCCTAAACATTGGAAAAAATCTTGTTCTTATGTTTAGTAGCACGGTATTATGGGTATGTATAAAGAGACTATTACAAAGAGAGGACGATGTTACATTATGAGTCAAGATAAAGTTTCAGTCATTCTAAACAAACAAATTGCCAATTGGAGTATTCTTTTTGTAAAACTACATAACTATCACTGGTATGTAAAAGGTCCACAATTCTTTACATTACACACAAAATTTGAGGAGCTCTACAACGAGTCTTCTACGTATATTGATGAGTTAGCAGAGAGATTATTAGCTCTTAAAGGTCACCCAGTTGCGACAATGAAAGAGTTTTTAGAGATATCTTCTATTGAAGAAGCAAAGTCTGGTCTTTCAGCTGAAGAAATGGTCAGCGATTTATCTCAAGATTTCACTACATTAATTGATGAATTAAAAGAAGGTATGGATGCTGCTGATTCTCTTGGAGATGAAACCACAGCTGATATGTTACTTGCGATTCACCAATCACTTGAAAAACASAACTGGATGTTACGTTCATTCTTAAAATAAGATCTAACGAGTTTGAGGGATCCCTCAAACTCGTTTTTTTCTTCAACAAAAAGGATGCTCTTCATCAGAGCACCCTTCTCTCTTATTCAAAAGCAAGTGAAATGTATTTCACCTCTAAGAATTCATCCATCCCATGATGACCACCTTCACGTCCTAATCCACTCTCTTTAAAGCCCCCAAATGGCGCTTGTGGAACAGATGGTAAGCCGTCATTAATCCCAACAATACCGAATTCCAGCTCTTCACTTAAGCGCACAGCCTTTCCAATATCTCGTGTGAACAAATAAGCCGCTAATCCAAATGGAGTGCCGTTCGCCCGTTGGATGACGTCCTCTTCTGTTTTGAAAGTCGAAATGGGAGCAAGAGGACCAAATGTCTCTTCCCTCATRCATTTCATCTCTTCAGTGACCCCACGTAATACAGTCGGACCAAAGAATTGACCCTCTGCCTCTTCTCCTCCAAACACAACTTCTGCTCCTTTTTCTTTGGCATCTTTAATGTGCTCACGTACCTTTTGCACAGCACCTTCATCAATCAACGGACCAAGATCGACACCTTCTTCAAGCCCATTACCGACTTTAAGTTCAGAAACARCTTTCTTCGCTTTTTCCACAAACTGATCAACAACATCTTCATGTACATAAATTCGATTAGCACATACGCATGTTTGCCCCGCATTGCGATACTTCGAAGCAACGAAATGAGAAACAGCAGAATCGAGGTTCGCATCATCCATGACGATGAATGGTGCTTGACCTCCCAATTCCAATGAGATCTTCTTCATTGTCTTAGAAGCACCTTCCATTAGAATCTTACCTACTTCAGTGGACCCTGTGAACGTTAATTTACGTACACGAGTATCCTCTTGCCATACACCAGCAATCGTTTTTGCATCGCCCGTGACAATATTAATAACGCCCTCTGGTACTCCAGCTGCTACAGCCAATTCTCCTAAACGAAGTGCCGTTAAAGGAGTTTGTTCAGCTGGTTTCACAACAACCGTACAGCCTGCAGCAAGAGCTGGAGCTACTTTTCTTGTAATCATGGCTGCGGGAAAATTCCAAGGCGTAATAGCCGCAACCACTCCTACTGCTTGGCGTTGAACAAAGATTCGTTTATTCTCTGCTGAAGCAGGAATCGTTTCACCGTAGATTCGCTTGCCTTCCTCTGCATACCATTCAATAAATGAGTTAGCATAGCCAATTTCACCCCTAGCTTCAGTCAAAGGCTTTMCTYGTTCTTTTGTCATGATCTCAGCTAGCTCTTCCGTTGCCTCTTCAATTTTACGGAACCAATTCATAAGCACTTTACTTCGTTCGTTTGCTGTTTTCTTAGACCATGTTTTAAAAGCTTTATGAGCAGCATCCACTGCGTCTTTCGCTTCCTTCTCCCCACCATTTGGGGCYGTACCTACTTGATCGCCAGTGGCCGGATTCGTGACCTCAATTACGTCTAGTTCCTCCCCAACCAACGAACCATCAATTAACATTTTCATAAAATCATCCCCTCTTTTTTCTTCACCAAGTTAGTATTCGACATATACTCTTTCTGTTCCTTTTCACAAAACGCTTTAAACCGGCAGCTTAAAAAGAGGGGAAGATTCTTAATAGATCATTTGCCCTAATGGACCGTCTTCATCGATAATATCTTGAATCTCATAGACTGAAATCACAAAATAAGGAATCCCAAATGCGTAAGGTACGAGATCATACAATTGAAAATAAATAACTAACGCTTTATCAGCTAGATAAAAATATTGATTCGGCGCGATGCCTTGAAAGGGTGATAAGAGGGGAAGATCACGCTTTTTAATTTGTTCCCGAATGATATTATTCAATCGCTCTACATAGGGAGCACCTGGGTTAAACAGTTCCTTTAAGCGATAGACCTTCCCAGTTTGAACATTCATGGTTAGTGAACGTAAAATGGCAAGTCCATGAGCACCACCAGAATAAGAGTAGTGACTATTTGTTAAGCTCACAATGTTGCGCTCATTGGTTTTAATTTCGTATCCTCCTGTAATTTCAGTTTCAGGATTTTCATAAAAGCCCTGCTTTTTAATCATCGTTTCAACTTGCTGATAAATTCGTTCATTTAGTTTTCGTTCAACCTTATGATCCACTAAGCCTGCAAGTTGCGTATAATATACATCTAACCTTGGCTTGATCAAATGGCGGGTAACAATATCCACAGGCAATATCGATGTATTCACATGATTCCCCTCCCTTTTCTTATTTAATGTCTATGCATCACTCATTAGCTTCAGGTCAAACAGCAAAAAAGAACATTGCACATGGCAATGTTCTCTAATTAGAAATTAATTAAACGCTGGATGTTTAATGGCTTCAAAGCCTTTAAACTGATCTCGTTCACCCTCTACTGTTACTTGCTCCCCGTGGAGGGAAGGATTTGATACGAGCCCAAATGCCTTCCGATCGTGTGATGAGAGTTGAATGATCATCATGTTTTGAGTATTTGTTTCGTTCGGATCATCCGCAATTAAAACACTTAAATCATCATAGAAGTTCGGTGCTAGGGCAACATGGTTTTTAGAACGAGCATTCCCTACCACATACCCTGTTACTTTGACTTCTCCTTTAGCTTGACTTAAAGCGTCATTAACGGATAAAGATTCTTTTGGTTGCTCTTCTTCATCCCCAGGCTCCTCTACTGCATCTTCTTCAAAAGTGAAAGCAGAAGGATCTCTCATACCTGGTGTACTGAAATAAGTTTCAAGAGAACCTGTAATCGATACATATTTGCCTACATGACCAGGATGAGAAACTAAGTTTAATCCTGTTCGAACCGTGTTCCCACTCGGTAATTGTACAGGTAACATCTTCGCGCGATCAGTCTCATTTGGGTCATCTGCTAATAGTAGATTAGAAGGAGCGTGTGTACCGTCTCCTAACACCAYTTGACTAGAATTAATTGAACCTACAATATAACCACGTACAGTAGCTATCCCTGTATTAGTAGAAATAGCTTCAGCAACCGTTACAAAGCGGTCTCCATCCGGAAGGTCTACCCCTTCAATAGATATACGCGTACCTTCTGTATAATCAATTGACTCTTCTTGATTCTTAATGTATTCCACCGTTGCTTCCCAAACGGTACCCTCTGATTGAGAAAGAGTCGATTCATTTAAACGGTAAAAGCTTTGACCATGCATATAATCATTGTAAGCAACCGTGTAAGTCGCATCAAGATCAAGCTCTGTCCCATCTTCATCAAACAATAAAACATCTTGCATGCTAGAACCATCTTCAGCTGGAATTAATTGATAGTGAAGACCTGACGCTTGCAAATCTACGCCGCGGTGGTAACTAGATTGAGAAAGGATGACTTCCTTCATTTTAGCACCCGTTGCTTCAACCACCACTACTTCATTAGCAAAACGATCAAGGGCTTCAATTTGCTTATCTGTAATGTAACCCGCTGGAA
>NZ_LFEL01000035.1:0-10839 GCF_001037965.1 Bacillus sp. LL01
TTTGCACTTCACGTAAGAGATACTCTTGAACGCCATTCATACCAAGGACTTTAAGAAGTTCTTTCGGATCAATCGAACCTTCTGTTAAGCTTTCACCAGCTTTAATCTGATCCCCAAGAGAAACTTTAATTCTTGAGCCGTAAGGAATTGCATAGTTTATCGTTTCCAATTCACTACGTACCGTCACCTCACGTTTTTCTCCTTCTTTAARGTCAACAACTTCCCCTTCAATTTCTGAGATGACCGCTTGACCTTTTGGGTTACGAGCTTCAAAAATTTCTTGGATACGCGGAAGACCTTGAGTGATATCGTCTCCTGCTACCCCACCTGTATGGAATGTACGCATTGTAAGCTGAGTACCCGGTTCACCGATTGATTGAGCAGCGATGATGCCAACCGCTTCCCCAACTTCAACATCGCTTCCTGTTGCAAGGTTACGACCGTAACATTTCTTACATACACCATGACGAGTATTGCAAGTGAAAACAGAACGGATTGTCATTTTTTCAATCCCGGCATCAATAATTAATTTAGTAATGTCTTCGGTAATCAGTTCGTTCTTCTTAATTACAACCTCATTTGTTTCAGGGTGACGAACGGTTTTGAATGYCACACGACCAACTAGGCGATCGTATAATCCTTCAATGATTTCGTTCCCTTCTTTAATTGCAGCAACTTCTAGACCACGATCAGTTCCACAGTCAGTTTCACGAACAATAACATCTTGTGCCACATCTACAAGACGACGAGTCAGGTAACCTGAATCGGCAGTCTTCAGGGCAGTATCGGCAAGACCTTTGCGCGCCCCGTGAGTTGAGATGAAGTACTCGAGTACCGTTAAACCTTCACGGAAACTTGATTTGATCGGAAGTTCGATGATGCGTCCAGACGGGTTAGCCATCAAACCACGCATACCTGCAAGTTGCGTAAAGTTAGATGCGTTACCACGGGCACCGGAATCACTCATCATAAAGATTGGGTTTCTTCTATCAAGAGTACCCATTAGTTTATTTTGGATAATATCCTTTGCTTCACTCCAAACAGAGATTACACGGTCATAACGCTCTTCCTCTGTGATAAGACCACGACGGAATTGCTTTTGTACCTTCTCAACCTTCTCTTCAGCTTCAGCAAGGATTTCTTTTTTCTCAGCAAGTACAACGATATCGGCTACCCCAACTGTAATACCAGCTTTTGTTGAATGCTTGAAGCCTAAGTCTTTCATACGGTCAAGCATTTTAGAAGTCTCAGTAATCTTAAACTTCTTGAATACTTCAGCGATGATGTTTCCTAGGAAGCCTTTCTTAAACGGCATAACTTCTTCACTCTCTGCAAAGTGCTTCGCTACATCAGTTGTGCTTGGTACGATATATTTAGAAGGTGTTTCGACTTCTAAGTTCACCATAGTTGGCTCATTGATGTAAGGGAATGAAGGCGGTAGGATTTCGTTGAAAATCAACTTACCTACAGTTGTTAGTAACAATTTATCTTCTTGCTCTTTTGTAAATGTCGTCTTACCAAGCGAAGCAACCGGAATCGCTACACGCGTGTGAAGATGAACAAATCCATTTTGATAAGCAAGTATTGCTTCGTTTGTATCTTTGAAAATAGAACCTGTACCTTTAGCTTCCTCACGTTCCATTGTTAAGTAGTAGTTACCTAATACCATATCTTGAGACGGAGTAACAACCGGCTTACCATCTTTCGGATTCAAGATGTTTTGAGCTGCTAGCATAAGAAGACGAGCTTCAGCTTGTGCTTCTGCTGATAAAGGTACGTGAACAGCCATTTGGTCACCATCAAAGTCAGCGTTATAAGCTGTACATACGAGTGGGTGAAGTTTGATTGCACGCCCTTCTACTAGAGTTGGCTCAAACGCCTGAATTCCAAGACGGTGAAGTGTAGGTGCGCGGTTTAATAATACCGGATGTTCACGGATAACTTCTTCAAGTACATCCCACACCTCAGGTTGTACACGCTCTACCTTACGTTTAGCACTCTTAATGTTATGAGCAAGACCTTTACTTACAAGCTCCTTCATAACAAACGGCTTAAATAGCTCTAGTGCCATTTCTTTCGGAAGTCCACATTGATACATCTTTAGGTTCGGACCAACTACGATAACCGAACGACCAGAGTAGTCAACACGTTTTCCTAATAGGTTTTGACGGAAACGCCCTTGCTTACCTTTAAGCATATGAGATAAAGATTTTAACGGACGGTTACCTGGTCCAGTTACCGGACGGCCACGACGACCATTATCAATCAATGCATCAACTGCTTCTTGAAGCATACGCTTTTCATTCTGAACAATAATGTTTGGAGCTCCTAGATCTAATAAACGCTTCAAACGGTTGTTACGGTTAATAACACGACGATATAAATCGTTTAGATCTGAAGTTGCAAAACGCCCTCCATCAAGCTGAACCATTGGACGTAATTCTGGCGGAATAACCGGCAGTACATCTAAGACCATCCAAGATGGCTCATTTCCTGAATTACGGAATGCCTCTAACACTTCAAGACGTTTAATCGCACGAGTACGACGTTGCCCTTGAGCTGTTAATAGCTCTTCTTTTAAGCCTTCTACCTCTTTTTCAAGATCGATATCAGCTAAAAGTTTACGGATCGCTTCTGCACCCATTGCTGCTGTGAACGAACGACCATATTTGTCACGGTACGTACGATACTCTTTTTCAGAAAGAAGTTGCTTTTTCTCCAGTGGTGTTTCACCTGGATCAGTTACTACGTAAGAAGCAAAGTAAATGACCTCTTCAAGAGAACGAGGAGACATATCAAGCACAAGACCCATACGACTCGGAATTCCTTTGAAGTACCAAATGTGAGAAACAGGAGCAGCTAGTTCAATGTGACCCATGCGCTCACGACGTACTTTTGCACGTGTAACCTCTACGCCACAACGATCACACACAACACCTTTATAACGAACACGCTTATATTTACCACAGTGACATTCCCAGTCCTTTTGAGGTCCGAAGATACGTTCACAGAATAAGCCGTCTTTTTCAGGTTTTAGTGTACGATAGTTAATCGTTTCAGGTTTCTTAACTTCTCCTCTTGACCAAGAACGAATCTTGTTCGGTGAAGCAAGACCGATTTTCATATACTCGAAATTATTTACATCTATCAAGGGGCCAACCTCCCTTTTAATTTCCATGTCTTATAAACACGCAAATGTCAGTATCTATATTCTCTTTTTCATTGTAGAAAGAGGGTAAGACAGCAACATGGGAACTAGTACATCTAGCCCCCGCATCGCTTTGTTCTTTATGCGTTTTCGCTTGATTCAAGATTTAAGTTTAGCTTTTCTGAAGTCTGTTCATCTTCGTCATCAAGCTCTCTCATCTCGATCTCTTCTTCGTTACTTGAAAGCATCTTCACATCCATACCTAGTGATTGAAGCTCTTTAATTAGTACCTTGAATGATTCTGGGACACCAGGTTCAGGAACATTTTCACCTTTTACAATTGCTTCATACGTCTTAACACGTCCAACTACATCATCGGACTTAACAGTTAAGATTTCTTGCAATGTATAAGCAGCTCCATATGCTTCAAGTGCCCATACTTCCATCTCACCAAAACGTTGTCCACCAAATTGTGCTTTACCACCAAGTGGTTGTTGCGTTACAAGTGAGTAAGGACCTGTCGAACGGGCGTGTAGCTTATCGTCAACCATGTGAGCAAGTTTGATCATATACATGATCCCTACTGATACACGGTTATCAAATGGCTCACCTGTACGTCCATCATAAAGAATTGTCTTACCATCTMGTGCCATACCAGCTTCCTCTAGCGTACCCCAAACATCTTCCTCATTCGCTCCATCAAATACAGGTGAAGCAACGTGGATACCAAGTTTACGAGCAGCCATACCTAAATGGAGCTCAAGCACTTGTCCAATGTTCATACGAGATGGTACCCCTAGTGGGTTTAACATGATATCAATTGGTGTTCCATCAGGAAGGAACGGCATATCTTCTTCTGGCAAGATACGAGAGATAACACCTTTGTTACCATGTCGTCCGGCCATTTTATCCCCTTGGTTAATCTTACGCTTCTGTACAATGTAAACACGTACTAGCTGATTCACACCAGGAGGAAGCTCATCGCCATCTTCACGATTGAAGATCTTCACATCAAGAACAATTCCGTCTCCACCATGTGGTGCACGTAGAGAAGTATCACGAACCTCACGAGCTTTTTCGCCGAAGATTGCATGCAATAGACGTTCTTCAGCTGTTAATTCAGTARCCCCTTTTGGTGTTACTTTACCAACTAGAATGTCCCCGTCTTTAACCTCAGCACCAACGCGAATAATTCCACGTTCGTCAAGGTTTTTAAGTGCATCTTCACCGACATTTGGAATGTCACGTGTGATTTCTTCAGGTCCAAGCTTCGTATCACGAGCTTCTGATTCATACTCTTCAATATGAACGGATGTATAYACATCGTCTTTTACAAGGCGCTCACTTAAGATGATCGCATCCTCATAGTTATAACCATCCCATGTCATGAACCCAACAAGAACGTTACGGCCTAATGCCATTTCACCGCTCTCCATTGAAGGACCATCAGCAAGGATTTCACGTTTTTCAACAACGTCACCTTCAGCAACGATTGGACGTTGGTTGTAGCTTGTACCTTGGTTTGAACGAATGAATTTTTGTAGACGGTACTTATCAAGGTCACCCTTAACTTGCTTACCTTCTACATCTTCAAGACGACGAACCCAGATTTCTTTTGCCGTTACACGTTCTACGATACCAGGATGTTTTGATACGATCGCCGCACCTGAATCTTTTGCTGATACGTGCTCCATACCTGTACCCACTAAAGGAGCTTCAGGAATAAGAAGTGGAACAGCTTGACGTTGCATGTTCGCTCCCATAAGCGCACGGTTCGAGTCATCATTCTCTAAGAAAGGAATACATGACGTCGCCGCAGAAACAACTTGCTTAGGTGATACATCCATGTAGTCAAGACGTTCACGTGGAACAACAGTGTTCTCACCACGGAAACGGGCAATGATATTATCATTAATAAATGAGCCATCATCATTAAGACGAGCATTTGCTTGAGCGACAACATAGTTATCCTCTTCATCTGCTGTTAAATAGTCAATTTGCGCAGTTACTTTTCCAGTCTCCGGGTCAACACGACGATATGGAGTTTCCATAAAGCCAAATTCATTTACCTTCGCGTAAGAAGATAATGAGTTGATTAACCCAATGTTTGGTCCCTCTGGCGTTTCAATCGGACACATACGACCATAGTGAGAGTAGTGAACGTCACGTACTTCAAAGCCAGCACGCTCACGTGTTAAACCACCCGGTCCTAGTGCAGATAAACGACGCTTATGTGTCAGTTCAGCAAGTGGATTTGTTTGATCCATGAACTGAGAAAGCTGAGAGCTACCGAAGAACTCTTTAATTGATGCAATAACCGGACGAATATTAATTAATGCTTGTGGTGTGATCATATTTGGGTCTTGAATAGACATACGTTCACGAACAACACGCTCCATACGAGATAAACCAATACGGAATTGATTTTGTAATAACTCTCCTACAGAACGAAGACGACGGTTACCTAAATGGTCAATATCATCTGTATCACCAACACCATGCAATAAGTTAAAGAAGTAGTTGATAGATGCGATAATATCAGACGGTGTAATATGCTTAACCTCACGCTCTACTAGACCATTCCCGATAACACGGATCACTTGCTCACCCTCTTGGTCATCCGGTGCATAGATCTTAATAGATTGAAGATTGATTTCACTATCTTCTACCACTCCGCCTGAAGCACGAGCAGTACGGAAACCAATATTGTTTTCAAGGTTTGGTAGGATACGATCTAGCGTACGACGATCTAGCACCGTACCTTCTTCAGCAATTACTTCACCAGTCTCTGGATCAACTAACGTTTCTGCTAAACGTTGATTGAAAAGGCGGTTTTTAATATGAAGTTTCTTGTTAATCTTGTAACGACCAACATTCGCTAAGTCATAACGCTTCGGATCAAAGAAGCGAGAATCAAGCAAGCTCTTAGCATTTTCAACTGTTGGTGGTTCACCCGGACGAAGACGCTCATAGATTTCAAGCAATGCTTTTTCCGTACTATCTGTATTATCTTTTTCTAGGGAATTACGAAGGTATTCGTCTTCACCTAATAGATCAATGATCTCTTGATCAGATCCAAACCCTAGTGCACGCAAAAGAACCGTCACTGGAATCTTTCTTGTGCGGTCAATACGGACATATACTAWGTCCTTAGCATCGGTTTCAAGCTCTAACCATGCTCCGCGGTTTGGAATAACAGTAGCGGTGAAACCTTTCTTCCCATTCTTGTCAGTCTTTTGACTATAGTACACACTTGGCGAACGTACTAACTGAGAAACGATAACACGTTCCGCCCCGTTAATGACGAAAGTGCCTGTTTCGGTCATTAATGGGAAGTCACCCATGAATACTTCTTGTTCCTTTACTTCTCCAGTCTCTTTGTTAATAAGACGGACTTTTACACGTAAAGGGGCAGCGAACGTTACATCACGTTCTTTTGATTCATCTACTGGGTATTTGGGCTCCCCGAGACTGTAATCAATAAACTCTAAAACTAAATTCCCTGTGAAGTCTTGAATGGGGGAAATATCTTGAAACATTTCTCTTAGTCCCTCATCAAGAAACCATTGATAAGAAGCTGTTTGAATCTCAATTAAGTTTGGCAACTCCAACACTTCATTAATTCTTGCATAGCTTCTACGTTGGCGGTGGCGTCCATACTGAACAAGTTGACCTGTCAACTGATTCACCCCTCAAATCTCGCGTTATAGTATCTAAAAATGGCTTCATCTACTCTCTTCTTCAAAGAAGAAAATTACAGACTAAACATTTTTATAGATTGCGTACACACTTATACTGCCATGTTCGATCACATCGCATATATAAGCTTAAATCTTGTATTACCTGACATAGTCTTCACGCACAAAAAGAAAAAATGGCTTCGATTAATAAAACCACATTTCCATCCGTTCGTTCGATTATACTAGTATAACCATATTTCTCCATCGCTATACAAATTAAAAAAAGATAGACTTTACGAAAAATAGGTAGTTATACGCATTAAATAACAATATCACAAAGTATATACTCAGTCAATTTTTTTCGCACACAAAATAAAGTAGCCCTTCTTCTTTTCAACTACTTCTACGTTTCCAAATAAACTCTCAATCTTATCGATTGCTGACGGGGCACCTTGTTTCTTTTGAATAACGACCCAAAGCTGCCCGTGATGCGCTAGATATTCATATGATTGCTCAAAGATTCTATGCACGATTTCTTTACCTGCTCGTATCGGTGGATTCGTTAAAATAGCAGCATAATCTTTCTTTTTCACTTGGTTAAGAGTATCACTCTCATAAACCTCAACGTTATCAATTCCATTGTTGCTCGCATTCTTTTTCGCTAAATCAAGCGCTCGCTCATTCACATCAACTAAGTGTACTCTACGATCTCGATCAATCGATGCAATCGACAAGCCAATAGGGCCATATCCACAACCGACATCTAATACATCACCGTCTACTTCCGGCATAATAAATGTATCAACTAGAAGTCGACTTYCAAAGTCGACTTCCTTCTTTGAGAAGACCCCTCTATCCGAGGTGAACTTGAATGATTTGCCCCGCAATTCAAATGACCATGTCCGCTCATCACTTTCCACTTTAGGATCTTTAGAATAATAATGACCAGCCAAAACCGCGACCTCCTTTCACCTTTCTACACATAAAGTAGCTACCACCATTATCGACAAATAAGTAATGGACCATAACTTAAATGCTAGATAAAAAAAGACCCGCATAGATGCGAGTCTTTTTGAAGATTTATTACTTAACTTCTACAGAAGCACCAGCATCTTCAAGTTTAGCTTTCATTTCTTCAGCTTCTTCTTTAGCAATGCCTTCTTTAACTGGAGCAGGAGCACCATCAACTAATGCTTTAGCTTCTTTAAGACCAAGACCAGTGATTTCACGAACAACTTTGATTACGCCGATTTTTGAACCACCAGCAGAAGTTAGGATTAAGTCAAACTCAGTTTGCTCAGCAGCGCCACCGTCAGCAGCTCCACCAGCTACAGCTACAGGAGCAGCTGCACTTACACCAAATTCTTCTTCGATTGCTTTAACAAGGTCGTTAAGTTCTAAAACAGTCATTTCTTTAACTGCTTCAATGATTTGTTCTTTAGTCATTTTGAAATCCTCCTATTATAAATAAGTTTTTTAGTTTGTATTACATGTAGTGAGTAGCGTTAGCTTACGCACCTTTTTCTTCTTTTTGTTCTGCAACAGCTTTCGCAGCTAATGCTAAACCACGTACTGGAGCTTGAAGTACGTTCGCAAGCATAGAAAGTAGACCTTCGCGCGATGGAAGTTCAGCAAGAGCTTTGATTTCTTCAACCGTAGCAACTCGCCCTTCAATAACACCAGCTTTGATCTCAAGAGCATCATGCTTCTTAGCAAATTCGTTAAGCACCTTCGCAGGAGCAATAACATCATCTGCACTGAAAGCAACAGCGTTTGGTCCAACAAGCTTTTCGTTTAGTTCTGATAGTTCAGCCGCTTCAGCCGCACGACGAGTTAAAGAGTTTTTGTAAACCTTGAACTCAACGCCCGCTTCACGAAGTTGCTTACGAAGTTCAGTTACTTCAGCAACATTAAGACCACGATAATCAACAACAATCGTTGCTTTATTATCACGTAACTTATCTGCGATATCAGAGACAATTTGTTTCTTTTGTTCTAGCACGCTCATCCTTACACCTCCCATGGTTTTATACCATACCGTTCAGAAGCGATATAAAAAGCCCCCATGTAGACATGAGGGCATATTGATGTCAGTTATATTCACTGAATCTATAGGCTTACCTCGGCAGGAAATTAAGCGCACTGCGCACCTACTGTCTACGGTATGATGTTCTTTTTTAACTCAAGTGTGCCGAGGCACTCTTAAGAGTATAATAAAACTATTATTGAAAGTCAATAATTACTTTGCAATTGATGAAGCGTTAACGCGTACACCAGGTCCCATAGTTGATGCTACAGCAACATTCTTCATGTATGTTCCTTTAGCAGCAGCAGGTTTTGCTTTCATTAATGTTTCAATAATTGTTGTGAAGTTCTCTACAAGCTTCCCTGTTTCGAACGAAACTTTACCGATTGGTACGTGAATGTTACCAGCTTTATCAACACGGTATTCTACTTTACCAGCCTTGATTTCGTTAACAGCTTTTTGTACATCAAATGTTACTGTACCAGTCTTAGGATTTGGCATTAAGCCTTTAGGTCCAAGAACACGACCAAGCTTACCAACTTGTGCCATCATGTCAGGTGTTGCTACGATTACGTCAAACTCGAACCAACCTTGGTTGATCTTGTTAATGTAATCCTCTTCACCTACATAATCAGCGCCAGCAGCTTCAGCTTCTTTAGCCTTTTCACCTTTAGCAAATACAAGAACTCGTTGAGTTTTACCTGTTCCGTTTGGTAGAACAACAGCTCCACGGATTTGTTGATCTGCTTTCTTAGGGTCAACGCCTAAACGTACAGCAACTTCAACTGTTTCATCGAATTTAGCTGTAGCAGTTTTCTTTACAAGTTCAATTGCTTCTTCAGCAAGATAAGCCGTATCACGGTCTACGAGCTTCACAGCATCTTGATATTTTTTACCTTTTTTAGCCATGCTAATTTCCTCCTCGAATGTGGTTTTAGCGGTAGTACCTCCCACTATTAAAGGTTGCGAACCTAGAAACTAGGTAAAGAGGGGTTTCCTCATCGCAACCTCCATAAAAACAATGTTACTAATTAGTCTTCAATTACGATACCCATGCTACGTGCAGTACCTTCAACCATACGCATAGCCGCTTCAACATCAGCTGCGTTTAAATCCGGCATTTTAGTCTCTGCAATCTCGCGCACTTTATCACGTTTAACTGTTGCAACTTTCTTAACGTGAGGCTCACCAGAACCTGACTCAATACCAGCAGCCTTCTTAAGAAGAACAGCAGCAGGCGGAGTTTTAGTGATGAATGTAAACGAACGATCTTCAAATACCGTAATTTCAACTGGAATAATAAGACCAGCTTGGTCTGAAGTACGAGCGTTAAACTCTTTACAGAATCCCATAATATTAACACCTGCTTGACCTAATGCAGGACCAAYTGGTGGCGCTGGATTAGCTTTACCAGCAGGAATTTGCAATTTAACCATTTTAATTACCTTTTTAGCCACGTGACACACCTCCTTAGTCCGTGATGTGGTTATYCGGGTGTCTACACCCTCCCACTCAAAAAACRGATGCACTCATGCACCCGATGGTTCATGTAATAAAACCATTATCAAACATGAAGATTTTATCACCTTCAGAGATAACTTTCAAGTTTTTTCGATTAAATCTTTTCAACTTGATTAAATTCTAGTTCCACCGGTGTTTCACGGCCGAACATATTAACATGAACTTTAACCTTTTGCTTGTCCAGATAAATTTCTTCAACTGAACCAATAAAGTTAGCAAATGGACCTTCTTTCACTTTAACTGATTCTTTCAGTTCAAAGTCTAGATCCGCTTTAGGTTCACTAACACCCATTTGCTTCAGGATCGCTTCTACTTCTTCTGGTAATAATGCTGTAGGTTTTGAACCTGCACCTGATGAGCCAACGAAGCCAGTAACACCTGGGGTGTTTCTAACAACATACCATGAATCATCCGTCATTACCATCTCAACTATTACATACCCTGGAAATACTTTCTTTGTTACT
>NZ_LFEL01000036.1:0-10827 GCF_001037965.1 Bacillus sp. LL01
GCACGGAGTCACTCAAACCACTGGTGTCGCTAAGGGAGGATTTGACCCCGATGTTTTTTGGCTAGATCCTAATACTGTACCGACCATGGGGCATTATTTTCGCGCAGCGGGATATGATACTTTTTGGAAAGGTAAGTGGCATGCATCAGATGAAGATATTTTAATTCCAGGTACTCATGATGCATATTCTAGCTATAACACAAATACGGGGGTCCCTGTGAAAGACAAGGTAAAAATGTATAAACAAGCAAATCGTCTTGATGCTTTTGGATTTTCTAGCTGGATAGGACCTGAACCTCATGGAACAGACCCGCGTAACTCTGCTTCTTCTGCGGCTAAGGGTATGAGTGGGCGTGATCAGGTTTATGCAGAAGATACGGTGAAGCTGATAAAGTCCTTAGATAAGAAGAGTCAAAAAATAGAGGAACAAAAGCCGTGGTTTGTTATGTGTTCATTGGTAAATCCTCATGATATTGCTTTGTACGGTGTACTAACGGCTGTGCAGCCAACTTTTCATTTTGAGGTCGATCAAACACTGCCATTTATTCCGCCAGCTCCTACGGTAGAGGAGTCATTATCAACTAAACCGAGAGCACAGGAGAGCTATCGTTACACTTACCCCAGAGCCCTTCAGCCGATTATCGACAATAATTTTTACAGACAGCTGTATTACAGCCTACAAAAGAAAGCAGATCAAGAGATGAAAAAGGTTTTTAAAGCTCTTWAACWATCTAGTTTTTATGAAGATACAATTGTGATCTTTACCTCTGACCATGGTGAGCTGCTAGGGGCACATGGGGGATTGCACCAAAAGTGGTATAACATGTACGAAGAATCTATCCACGTTCCGCTCATTATTCATAATCCGCTTCTTTTCGAGCAGAATGAGGAAACGGATATGCTGACGAGTCATGTTGATATTCTGCCTACATTATTAGGGTTATCAGGAGTGAAGGTAGAAAAGGTGCAGGATAAGCTTGCAAAAAGTCATACAGAAGTAAGGCCTTTGGTTGGAAAGGATCTAACCCCGTTAATAAAAGGGTCAGAGGCGTTTCAAGAGGYAGATGAACCTCTTTACTTTATGACGGATGACGATGTCACTAAGGGTCTGAATCAAACAACCGCTAGAGGAGAGCCTTATCAGTCGGTTCTTCAGCCTAATCATATCGAAGCGGTTATTGCTAAACTTCCGAGCGGAAAGAGAAGCGAGAAGGAAATCTGGAAGTATGCCCGATATTTTGACAATCCTCAGTTCGATGATGATCAAACAAGAAAGCAAGTGCCTGATGAATTTGAATTATATAATCTTACTCAAGATCCGTTTGAAGAAAGAAATTTAGCCAGCCCTGAACATGCTACAGAACTGACTGGCCGCATACAAAAGGTTTTAAATGCGATCTTAGCCGAACAATCTAAACAAAAACGACTCGTTCCAATAGATAAATAGTAGCATCTAGGTTAGCTGAATTAAAATTATATGATGATAATTTTCTAGAAAGGCAATAGATTATACCGATAAAAAGTGAGAACGTTGTTGTAGTTAAAAACACTCTCCACCTTATGGTGAAGAGTGTTTTATTTATGACTAGAAAATAAAAGACCTTTCAAGTCATATCGCCTGCTCCTTGAAAAGAATGTTACCCGGCTTTTTTATAAATTTGCTTTTTGATCAAATTATTGGGAAGACTTATCAACGGTACACTAAATTATAAATATAATAATTCTTTAAAATAACTAAATGGTTAACAATTTCTAGAGTCGGGTATTGAATGAAGTAGATGAAACAAAAATAACGAGGAGGTATATTTCATGGAAAAGAAAATTATTGGCGGTGTATTTAAAGATCAATTTGATGCCGTAAATGTAATTGAGCAATTAGAAAGAAATGGTTACAACCGTAAAGATATTTCTATTTTCGCTAAAGATGACGGGATCTCAGAGGCAATTGAAGAAAAAACAGATATTGAGGTTTCAGGAGATTCTAAGAAAAAAAATAATCGAGGCGAAAAGGCAGGGAAAGGATTCGGAATTGGTGCGGGAGCTGGTGCTGTATTAGGTGGTATTGCTGGGCTTGGTTTACTTGCTATTCCCGGAGCAGGTCCAATTGTGGCAGCTGGCCCGATTGCCSCAGCAATTGAAGGCGGGTTAATTGGCGCTGGTGGCGGTGGTCTTGTAGGAGCGATGACTGGAGCAGGTCTCACAGAAGATCAGGCAAAAGAATATGATAAATACTTGAATGAAGGGCATATTGTAGTTCTAGTTGAAGCTGATAAAACACAAGAAGAAAATGTGTTTAATACTTATACAAGTAACAACACAAGAAATTCTCATATGTACCCAAGCTATGAAGGTAGAACAGATACCTTTTAATTAGTCTACTAAATCTTATTGTAATAGAATACGTTATCAAAAAAGGGTCCTATGAATAGGGCCCTTTTTTCGCGAGGTGAAGTAAAAATGTTAGCTATTAATCTTAAAAAGAATCAAAAAAAAAGCGACCTTTACTAAATCAGCGATCTATACAGAGGTTCGCCTAGGTATATAAAGAGGGATAGTGATAAAAAGCTCGGTTTACTTTTTAGAATAATGGAAATAAATACATAGGGAGGTTTGAGTTAGTAGATTAAATGAAATAAATAACATGAAGGAGGTTACTATGGAACATTCAAACTCTATCAATAACATGCACGCTTACTCCAGGCGTAATTTCTGGTCTGGTATTTTATTTGGTTTAGGTTTAATTGCTTTCATTGATGAAATGGTCTTTCATCAACTTTTGAACTGGCATCATTTCTACGATTTGTCAACTACAGATATCGGGTTGATCTCAGACGGGTTATTTCATGCCTTTAGTTGGTTTGCAACAATTGGCGGCCTTTTCTTATTTGCTGATTTAAGACGACGTCATGCCGTGAATATTAAACGGTGGTGGGGCGGGGTCTTTCTTGGTGCGGGAGTGTTTCAGCTGTATGATGGGATCATTCAGCATAAGGTGATGCGTATTCACCAGATTCGCTATGTGGAAAATGTCATTGTGTATGATTTGGTATGGAATATCGGAGCAGTTGTCATGATCATTATTGGTATTGTTCTTGTTAAGCGATCTAATCAATCAAGACAAGTAAAGGGGGAATAATTCATGGAGGGTCATCATCACCAACACAATATGGAGCAGACCGGGTTTGTCCTGGCTGAGTGGATTTTAGCCTCTCCCTTTATTGTACTATTTATTTTATATTTGGCCGCTGTCATGATATCTAATCGTACTCATAAAAAATGGCCCATCTACCGAATTGGGTTGTGGACGGCTGGAACAGCTTTAGCGGTCATTTCTGTTCTAGGTCCGTTAGCTAAGCTTGCTCATGAGGATTTTGTTTGGCATATGGCCGGGCATCTATTTTTGGGAATGCTCGCCCCTCTCTTCATAGTTCTTGCAGCGCCTATGACCTTGTTCTTACGTACACTTCCTATCCATGCTGCTAGAAAGGTAACAAACGTATTACGAACGAGAGTAGCAGCGTTTTTTACAGACCCAATTATTGCTTCTCTATTAAATGTAGGAGGACTTTGGATTCTCTATACGACAGACCTCTATTTGATGATGCACGAGATTGTCGCTCTTCATATCTTTATTCATTTCCACGTTTTTTTAGCTGGATATCTATTTACGGTGTCGATGATCTATATCGATCCGATGCCTCATATAAGGAGCTATCTTTATCGTTCAGTAGTATTGGTCCTTGCACTAGCAGGACATGGGATTTTATCAAAATATATTTATGCTAACCCTCCTCAAGGAGTGGAAAGAGTCCAAGCGGAAAGTGGAGGAATGTTAATGTATTACGGCGGAGATGCTGTTGATATCATCATTATTTTCATCCTTTGCTTGCATTGGTATAAGGCAACAAAGCCTAAAATACAGATGAGTAGGCAATCAACTGCTGAAAATRTTTAAGAGAGCTTGTTCATATTATGTTCATATTTGAGTATCCATTGTTTCCTCCTCAGGTATAAAAGAGCCTTTACCAAAACTGGTAAAGGCTTTTTTTTATGTCAAAAAGACCTCTACCTAATTATGTTTAGGAAGGTAAATTATTATTTTCCGGTTGAAGTTCTGCAGTTGTACATAATTGAATAATTGTAGTTCCTCCTTGAATCTGAGATAATAAAGTAATAACAAATTGGCAGAATTGGATAAAAAGGAAGGTACATATGTCCGAGCAGAACATTACAAGGATAAACTTAGAAGGTAAGGAGCTTATCTTAATTGGTACAGCTCATGTATCTAAGCAAAGTGCTGAGGAAGTAAAGCAAGTCATTGAGGCTGAACAACCGGATTCGGTATGTATTGAATTAGATGAACAGCGTTATCAATCGGTTACAGCTGGTAGTAAGTGGAAAGATATGGACATTTTTAAGGTGATTAAGGAAAAGAAAGCGACTCTCCTTTTAATGAATCTATTTATCTCATCTTTCCAAAAACGAATGGCTAAGCAATTTGATATTAAGCCAGGGCAAGAAATGATTCAGGGTATTGAGTCAGCAAAAGAGGTAGGAGCAGATCTTGTGCTTGCAGATCGTAATATTCAAATTACCTTCTCGAGAATTTGGCATGGGGTCGGGTTATGGGGCCGTGCGAAGCTTCTAATGTCGATCGTTTATAGTGTTTTTAACAATGAAGAGATTTCAGAAGAAGAGCTTGAGCGTCTTAAGACAGAAGATATGCTGAACACGATGCTACATGATCTAACGGCCTCATTCCCGAGACTTAAAAAGCCATTAATTGATGAACGAGATCAGTATCTTGCTCAAAAGATTAAAGAAGCACCAGGGGATAAAGTCGTTGCCGTTCTAGGGGCTGCCCATGTTCCGGGTATTAAAGAACAAATTAAGAAAGACCATGATCTAGATAAATTAAATGAAAGACCTAAAAAGTCAGTAGCTCCGACCATTATTGCTTGGATGATTCCACTGCTCATTTTAGGTATGATTGGATATGCTTTTTATACCAATCCTGAAGTAGGAACAAATCTAACCTTAAGTTGGGTGCTATGGAATAGTGCTTTTGCAGCTATTGGAGCAGCCGTTGCGTTTGGTCATCCCTTGACGATTGTAACGGCACTCGTTTTAGCTCCGCTGACTTCATTGTATCCGTTACTTGCAGCCGGTTGGTTTGCAGGACTTGTTGAGGCGTATATAAGAAGGCCGAAAGTGGCGGACTTTGAGAGCTTATCAGATGATGTCTACTCGGTAAAAGGATTCTGGAGCAATAATGTGACACGTATTTTACTTGTTGTTGTGTTAACAAACTTAGGTAGTACACTCGGTACGATTATCGGTGGCGCCGATGTAGTTAGGATCTTCATTCAAAATATTTTTGGATAGTGGTCGAGTGTTTTGACGATCATTAGGTAGGAAGTAAGGTGAAAAATATGTCAGTCATTGATTTTAAAGCTGCTCAAAAATGGGCGAAAATACCAAAGGACTTTCAGAAACAACTAATAGAAAATGTCTTTTGTAGTAAATGTGGTGTTACTACGATTGTAAACTATACGTTAAAAGATGGTGAACATGGGATTGTACTAAAAGGTACATGTAAAACATGTGGTTCTAATGTAGCTAGAGTTGTTGAAGATAATTAGAAATGAAACGAGAAAACGCCCCGACCTGAGCTCATGTCAGACGGGGCGTTTTTCTTATTCTACGTTTGCAATTCTCTCTAAAATGTCACCGTATTGTTCTTCGTATTTTTCATACACAGGCTCAACTTGTTGGCGGAAGGTCTCTAAATCTAGTTCCTCAGCTGAAACAATCTCAATTCCGTTATCTAGTAATTGTTGTTTTTGTTCTTCCTCAAGTCCTTGAGAAATCTCTCTTTGAGTTTGGGCGAATTCTTTCCCGAGAGTAATGATCGTTTCCTGGATGTCTTCGGGTAGTGATGTGTATGAGTCATCATTCATCAAAAGAGTAGCAGATGCGTAATAAAGACCCGCTTCTGTAAGGTGGTCGACCTGCTCATAAACATTCGTACTCCAAATCACCCCGTATGAGAAATCTGATCCGTCAATAACGCCCTGTTGCAATCCTCCGTATACTTCCGGAAAAGCCATTGGTGTTGCATTCGTTCCAAGTGCGCTATATGTATCTAGTAAAATGTYACTTTCAATGGTGCGCATTTTTAAGYCTTTAAGATCTTCTGGTGTAAGTACTGGATGTTGATTGTTGGCAATATGACGTTGCCCGTTTTCCCAGAAAGCAATCCCCTTTAATCCGGCATCACTCATTTTATCAAGCAACTCTTGACCAATTTCTCCGTCTAGAGTGTTGTAGGCATGCTCTAAGTCTCTAAATAAAAACGGAAATTCAATGGCAGTAACATCCGGTACAAAGTTTGTCACGACTCCCGTTGTGATGACACTCATATCTAAATTCTGTAATTGTACGCCTTCGAGTAATTCACGCTCTCCACCAAGCGCCCCGTTTCCATAAATCTCAAATTGTACCTGGCCCCCTGTTGCTTCTTCAACGGCTTCTGCATAGGCTTCAAAACCAAGGGAATAAGCTTCCTCAGGTGGCGCAATATGTCCTACTTTTAAAGTAATCACGTCATCAGATGCGGTGGTTTCTGCAGCTTCTGCTTCAGATGTAGCACTATCTGCGCCCCCACACGCAGTTAACCAAAGTAAACAAGTAGCTGTTGATACGACTGATAAGATTTTTCTCTTTTTCATCTTCTCTCCCCCTACTAAATCTTTAACGCTTAAAAGCGTTGAATTGATAATGTATTGCCTATTATAAACTATGTTAGATCATTTTACACTAATTATTTGAATTTTTTGTTATCTTTTTGGTTTTATTTCGCTAAGAAAAATATTTGAAATTAAGATAAAACCTCTTTATGATAGAACAAACCGTAAAAGGTTTTAATCGTTAGGAGGAATGTAAGATGAATGAACAATATAAATCTTTGTTTACTACCTATACATTTAAACGTGGGGTAGAGCTGAAAAATAGAGTAATGATGGCTCCTATGACGAACTTTGCTTCAGATGAACAGGGAAAGGTAACTGATGCTGAATTGGATTACTATAGAGAACGTTCAGGTGGTGTAGGAGCGGTTATTACGGCTGTTGCTTACGTAACACGTGATGGAAAAGGATTTCAAAATGAAATTAGTGCCGATTCAGATGAAATGATCCCAAGCTTAAAGAGATTAGCAGACACGATTAAAGGAGAAGGAGCGAAAGTTATACTGCAAATTTTCCATGCGGGAAGAATGGCTCCTAAAGAAGAACTTGTAGGAGATCAGCCTGTAAGTGCAAGTGACGTGGCTGCTCTGCGACCAGGTTCGATTACACCAAGAGAACTAACAAATTCGGAGATCGAAACGATTATTCAAGCTTTCGGAGATGCAACTCGCCGTGCTATTGAAGCTGGATTTGATGGAGTAGAGATTCACGGAGCCAATACGTATCTCATTCAACAATTCTTCTCCCCTCACTCAAACCGTCGCAACGATAAGTGGGGAGGAAGTGTAGAGAGTCGAATGACGTTTCCTCTTGCTGTCATTAAGACAGTAAAAGAAACAGTAGCGACTCATGCCAAAGAGCCGTTTATTATAGGTTACAGAATTTCTCCTGAGGAAATGGAGAGCCCGGGGATTACAATAGAGGATACATTAACATTTGTTGATGTGTTAGCAGATCAGGACCTTGATTATCTTCATATCTCTGTTCAAGACTTCTGGCAAGGCTCAATTCGGGATGAAGAGGATAAGGAGTCGCGTGTTACCCTCATTTCGAAACGTGTAGGTGACAAGGTACCAATTATCGGAGTTGGATCGCTTCATACCCCAGACGAAGTAAAAGAAGCTCTAGATTCGGGAGTGCCATTTGTAAGCTTAGGAAGAGAGTTAATTATGGAACCTAAATGGGTCGAAAAAGTACAAGCAGGCAGAGAGTCTGAAATTAAGACTACCGTAACCAAGAATGATCAAAAAAAATTAGCTGTGCCGGATGTTCTTTGGAGTGCGATTATGAACACTCCTGGCTGGTTCCCTGTAGAAGAATAAGTAATTTGGCACCTGCACTTAGCGTGTAGGTGCCTTTTAAGTTATTAGATCGAAATTCACTCAAATAGGCATTAACCTTTGTTAGATCACCTACATAAACTGATTAAAAGATTATGAGAGGGTGATTTGGTGAAGGGATCAATTCGGAACTATTATGCTGGGGGGAACACAGCTAAGGGGTTCTATAGCCTTTATGATTCGGCTATTGATGGACTGGATCGATTGTTTATTTTAAAGGGTGGTCCAGGTACTGGGAAGTCAACGTTAATGAAGGCAATTGGCCAAGAAATGGTCGATAAAGGATTTGATATTGAATTTTTACACTGCTCCTCTGATAACAATTCAATCGATGGCGTCATTGTGCCTAAATWCGGAATTGGAATGGTTGATGGCACGGCTCCACATGTGATTGAACCGAAGGCACCTGGTGTAGTAGAAGAATATGTGAATTTAGGTGTGGCGTGGGATACAGATAAATTAATGCCTCATAAAGAAGAGATTCTTACCTTGAATACCGCCATCTCTCATGCGTTCCATACAGCTTATGATACATTTGCTGCTTCCTTACGAGCTCACGATGATATTGAAGACATATATATAAGCAATATGGATTTTGCCAAAGCTGATCAACTCGCCACAGAACTAATCAATCTATTTTACGGAGACGACAATCTAGTGAAAGATGCTAATGTGAAACATCGATTCCTAGGTGCAGCTACACCAGTAGGGGCAGTAGATCATATTCAAAACTTAACAGCTGATATTCAAGATCGTTACTTTATTAAAGGGCGGGCAGGCTCTGGTAAATCAACGATATTAAAGAAGATTGCAGCCGCTGGGGAAGAAAAAGGGTTTGATGTTGAAGTCTATCACTGTGGATTTGATCCTAATAGTCTTGATATGGTCATTATTAGAGAGAAAAGCATTGCAATCTTTGATAGCACAGCCCCACATGAATACTTCCCGGAGCGTGAGGGGGATCAAGTCGTTGACGTATATGAACGGTGCATCACTCCAGGTACAGATGAGTTGTACGCAGAGGAAATAGCAAGAACGACTAAATTGTATAAGGACAAAATGAAAGAAGCTATCGCCTATTTAGCAAACGCCAAAATGTTAAGAGATCAGCTTGAAGCCATTTATATTAAAGCGATGGATTTCAATAAAGTAGATCAGATCAAAGAAGACATCCTAAGGGAATTTAATCAACATATTTCAAAGTAGATTAAACGGGTACTGCTCTTATGTCGAGAGTAAGTACCTTTTTTTACGTTAATTAAACGTTTATTTAACGAAGGTGAAATCCTATAGCGACTATGGTAAGATTTGAACAAACTTCTAGAATTGAGGGAAATGGATGTATGATCCAACGATTTTTGRAAACTTGAAAGTGGCCATTGAAAACCATATTTATGACTTAGATAACCTAGATCAAATCGTTCAAATTCATAATAGAGTTGATCGACTTGAAATGGCTGTGATGGCTCGGGAGTTTGCGCTACGATTCTCGCTTAGGGAACGCTCCAAACCAGAAGCGGAAATTAACTTAGTGGCATCTGTGAAGGATTTAGCGGCAGAGATTCTTGAGTCGGATGACCTAACAATTGGCTGTGAATTAAAGGTGAAGTTTTTCTTGGAAGTGGAAGATGTGGATCGTCAGTGTCGAGAAATTGAAGAATTATTAACTGGAATCTGGAAACCAGAGCTAGAGCAACCTATCAGACAAAAGCTTGAATTTCACTATCAGGAACAAGGGTCAAGTTATCATAATACGGTTATTGTTACATTTCCCACAAAAATTAATGAAGAACAAATGGAGCAATTACCGGAATTTATTGATCATATCTTAGTGAGCCTTAAGCAATTACAAGCGATTAAGTGAGGGGATAGGTATGATGAGGCCGATTGAAAAAGCATTAGCTACCATCCAACAAACGGAAATTTTCTTTCCTTGTCAAGAAGATGCATTGGAAGAAGCAATGGATACATATACAACATTTTACGGAGTCAAGCTAACCGATATTAAGCACTCTTATGGCTATGTAATGATCAATCAGCAAAAAGTTTTTCTGCAATCCTTTAAACCAAAGAGATTTCAAGCGACTATATTACTTGTTCATGGGTATTTTGATCATACAGGATCAATGAGTCACCTAATCAATTTTTTGACTGCTAATGGCTATCATGTCTGGAGCTATGATTTAGCTGGTCATGGACTTTCTGGTGGTGAACGTGTCTCCATTGATGATTTTTTATATTACCAAAAAGTGTTGGTTGAAGTTAGTGAAAAGTATGTCATGAACGAATACCATCCAACCTACTTGGTTGCACACAGTACAGGAGCTGCAATCTCACTGAATATCCTCACGCAACAACCTCATACCTTTAATAAAGTTGTGATGCTCGCTCCATTAGTTCGTTCTTATGCCTGGCATGCGTCGATAATAGGGAAGAAAATGATCCCTCCATTTATTAAACATACGAAACGGTATTATCGAAAGAACACCTCAAATAAAGAGTATCACTCATTTGTTAAACAGGATCCATTGCAACATCATCAAGTCTCTATCAAATGGTTAGATGCGCTCTTTTTATGGAATCAGAAAGTAAAGGTGTATTCAAAGTCTAACCAAAGCGTTCTAGTAATCCAAGGGGATGAGGATCGAACAGTCGATTGGAGATTTAACTGCGCATTTATACACCAAAAACTTCCTGGAAGTAACATTATCTTAGTAAGCGGGGCTAATCACCAGTTA
>NZ_LFEL01000037.1:0-10578 GCF_001037965.1 Bacillus sp. LL01
ATCGAGCAATACAACATTCCGCAAGTAGCCATAACGAGTGAACAAAGACTAACTTTAATGGGAATAGCCCAGAAGGATCTTGAAGCCATTTGGGGAGAAATTGATTTGCCGTTAAGCAGCACGTATGGAAATACGGTTCAAAATATAAAGACTTGCATTGGTGAGACAATTTGTACATGCGATAAAGATAAAGCTCTTCAATTGGCCGTGGAAATTGAGAAAACAACCGATTATGTAGTAACTCCCTACCGTTTGAAAATGGGTATATCTGCTTGTCTACATAATGGAGCAGGTTCAACAACCAAGGATGTTGGTGTCATTCAAACCGATCAAGGCTGGGAAATGTATGTGGGGGGCAGTAGTGGTCGCAATGTGAGACCAGGTCAGTTGTTGTGCGTGGCTGATACAAATAAAAAATTGTACGAAATGGTTATTGGTTTCATTCAATATTATCGTGAAACGGCTAAGTACGGCGAACGCTCATGGGAATGGATTGATCGAGTGAGCCTAGTTCATATAAGAGAGGTTTTATTTGATGATGAGTTACGAAAACAATTATCGGAAAATTTGGAATTAGAAATGGAACAACGTAAAAAGATTGTGGCAGAACTGATTTAAAAGCGTTAGTATAGAGTGCTTTTCTCTAACATTGTTGATAAAGGATGGTATTCATGACCGAGATGTTATTGCGCTATTTCCGTAAGAAGCAAAAAGAAACTCAAACTGAAAAGATCTATGATACCCAATGCCCTTTTTGCAGCATGCAATGTAAGATGCAGTTGATTGAGCAATCAACAGTCACTAGAAAAAGATATCAGACTATAGCGAAGGACAATCCCACCTCTGAAGGGCGAATATGTATAAAAGGACTTCATGCACACCAGCATGCGATACATGGTGATCGGATTAAACAACCTCTCTTAAAAGTGAATGGTGAATTTCAAAAGATTTCTTGGGATGAAGCTATACAACTCATAAAAGAAAAATTCACTGAAATCCAAAGTCTGCATGGTAATGATGCCCTTTCTGTTTATGGCAGTGCCACGATTACAAATGAAGAAGCCTATTTATTAGGAAAGTTTGCCCGTGTGGCGCTTAAAACGAGGTACATTGATTACAATGGTCGCTTATGCATGTCATCAGCTGCATCAGCTGCAACTCAAACATTTGGGATGGATCGTGGATTTACCAATAGTATTCAAGAAATTCCTCAGACAAGATGTATGATCTTAGCTGGAACAAATATAGCAGAATGCCAGCCAACTATTATGCCTTATTTTGAGCGAGCAAAAGAGAATGGTTGCTTTATTATAGCGATTGATCCAAGGGAAACAGCAACGACAAAATTAGCAGACTTACACTTGAAAGTGAAGCCAGGCATGGATGCAGCTTTAGCAAATGGATTATTAAAGGTCATTATCGAGGAAGAATTAATCGATCAATCTTTCTTAGAAAGAAGAGTTGATGGTTTTTCTGAAGTTAATGAGTATGTAGCCTCATTAGACCTAGAGGAAATCGCAGAGTTGACAGGTGTTCCGAGTGAAAAAATAGTAAAAGCTGCGACGGTTTTTGGCAAAGAAGAATCCGGAATGATCTTTACAGCAAGGGGAGTGGAGCAACAAACGGATGGTTCTATAGCTGTTCGGAATTTCTTAAATATTCTTTTAGCCACAGGGAAAATTGGCAAGCCGTTCTCAGGGTTCGGGGCTGTAACAGGTCAAGGAAATGGTCAAGGAGCAAGAGAACACGGGCAAAAATCAGATCAATTGCCAGGCTATCGTTCCATCGAAAATCAAGAGCATAGGAGATATATTGCCGATGTATGGGGAATTCGTGAAGAGGATTTACCTCATAAGGGTGTGTCTGCTTTTGAAATGATTGAAAAGATGGGTGAAGGTGAGATAAAAGGGTTATTTCTGATGTGTTCGAACCCCGTTGTCTCAAATCCAAGTGCAGCATTCGTCAAGCAAGCGATAAAAAAATTAGATTTCTTTGTAGCAGTCGATCTATTTGTTTCAGAAACAGCTCGTTTCGCTGATTTGATTCTACCAGCTACCTCTTATCTAGAAACGCCTGGTACGATGACAAATGTCGAAGGGCGAGTGACATTACGGGAGGCGAGCTTTCCGTTATGGGGTGAGGCGAAGCATGACTGGGAAATTCTTTGTGAGGTGGCTAAAGCCCTTGGAAAAGGAGAATTTTTTTCATTTAATTCTCCAGAAGAAATCTTTGAAGAATTAAAAGAGGCAAC
Source organism: Bacillus sp. LL01 (assembly GCF_001037965.1). NCBI lineage: Bacteria > Bacillati > Bacillota > Bacilli > Caryophanales > Bacillaceae > Bacillus > Bacillus sp. LL01. The sequence continues at coordinate 2,252 of NZ_LFEL01000037.1, forward strand.
TCGTGGAGGGTTGGCTGATTATTCAGGGATCACGTATGATCGTCTAAGGCAAGAGGAAGGTATACTATGGCCGTGTCCAGATGAAGATCATCCTGGAACAACACGATTATTCGAAGGTCAATTTGCTCATCCTGATGGCAAGGCAAAGATGGTAGCTGTCTCAAATAAACCAGAGGTAGAAAAAGAAAAACCAACCGAGGAGTTTCCATTATACTTAACAACAGGGAGGGTCATGTCTCACTACCTTACGGGTGTACAAACACGTAAGAGCTCGACGCTCGCTGCAAGAGAGTTCGAATCCTATATGGAAATCCACCCAGCAACAGCAGAAAAATATCAAATCAAAGATCAGACTTTAGTCAAAATAGAATCAGAACGGGGAAGCATTGTTGTAAGAAGTAAGCGTTCTGAGGCGATACGAAAGGATACAGTATTTGTCCCGTTCCACTGGGCTGATAGCCAAAATGTTAATCAACTTATCTCAAAAAAGCTCGATCCAACCTGCAAAATGCCCGGATTCAAGGTGAGTGCTGTCAAAATAAGTCCTGTAGAATAACACCATTGTTAGCCTGTTAGTTGATAACAGGCTATTTTCTATGATGTTACTTCCTATGAACATGATAAAACCCGCTCTCCCAACTATAGCTTGGGGAACGGGTTTTATGTAAAGGCTTGTTTATAGAACCTTTCTTTGTAGAGGTTTCTCCTCAACATCGTTAGTCGTAACCTCAACTTCAGCAACTTTCRGCTCCTCGGAAGACATATAGTATTCTTCACTAAAGGAGTTTTTAGGTTCTTCTAAAGTGAAGTAACAAATCACAAAGCTTATAAGCGCTCCTGTAGCAAGAATGAAAAAGAATTGCTGTGGTGTTACGAATGTATAAAGCGTTAAGTAAATCGTCGCACCGACATTTCCATATGCGCCAGCCATTCCGGCAATTTGTCCTGTTACTCTTTTTTTGATCATTGGTATAACGGCAAATGTAGCACCTTCAGCCCCTTGGATAAACATCGACGTTAAAACGGTGATGGCAACGGCTAGTAGTAATGGCCAGTTAGAATCGACAAAGCCCATTCCAAAAAGGCCAAGTGTGATACCAAACATATAGATAAGCATCACCTTACGCCTGCTACCCATACGATCTGAAAGTACTCCTCCTAATGGTCTAGCTAATAGATTTACAAATGCGAACGAAGCGGCTATTAGCCCTGCTTGGGAGGCAGAAAGTGAGAATGTTAATTGAAAAAACATAGGGAGCATAGAGACAATCGCAAGCTCAGCCCCAAAGTTAGCGAAATAGGTGCTGTTTAGTGCGCCGACATTTTTAAACTTATACTGGTCATCCTCGGGCACCCCTTTTTTCAAAATAGGGATATTCACTTTTAAAATCATATAGATCTGATACACAAGGGTGAGGCCAATAACAGCGTAAACAAGATAAAGGGCAGTAGAAGTGATAAAGCCTAAACCGGCTAATCTCCATGCACTAAGAGCTAAGGCGCCGCCTAGGGGGATCGTCCAAAAGATCAATTGTGCTAAGTCWCCCCAGCTACTTACTTCTAGTGCTCCGGTCCGTTTAGGTCTAATAAATTCTTTTCCTTCTGGTGTGTCTTTGACATTAAAGTAATAAATAATCCCATAAACAAAACAACTAACACCTGTAAACGCTAAAGCATATCTCCACCCATTAKCACCACCTAATAAGGTTAAGGCAAACCAAGGGAGGAGCATAGCGGCAACAGCAGAGCCGAAATTACCCCAGCCTCCATAAATTCCTTCGGCAAAACCAATGCTTTTTGGTGGGAACCACTCTGCTACCATTCGAATCCCGATCACGAAACTAGCCCCGATGCTTCCTAAAACTAAACGGGCGATCATTAATTGTGCCCAACTATCTCCAAAGGCAAAAACAATTGCCGGGAAAGACATCGTGATTAGTAGCGCAGAATAAACCTTTCTTGGTCCGTATTTATCTAATAAGGTTCCTATGATTACGCGAGCGGGAATGGTTAATGCAACATTACAAATCCCTAAAGCAGCAATATGTTGCGGAGTTAACCAATCCATTGTTTCAAGCATGGTTGTCGCGAGGGGGGCCATATTATACCAAGTAAAAAAAGAAATAAAGAATGCGAACCAAGTAAAATGTAGCACTTTAATTCGCTCACTCTTAAATTTGAAGATTTCAGTTACAGTCATTTAACATGTCCTCCTATAGATCGGAATTTAAGGTACAGTTTTTTTATACACTATTAATTCATAATTGTCTGAGAACTAGAGAGGTAATGTTACATGGTTTCTTTTACTACCCAATGTGTAACCTAGCTTACAGACCTCTTTCAATGTGTTCTATACACTTGGAAAAGGAGGGATCAGTATGGCGATACTATATACAATAAGTGGATGCATTCGCTGTGAACAAGCGAAGAATACCTTAACTAGTCAGGGGGGTTCATACGAGGAAGTGAACATACTTGAACATCCAGCGAGACAAACTGAAATAAGATTGATTCATCATGAAGTTATAACTCCGATTTTCTTTTCTGAGGGTAGAAAATGGTTGTGCGAAGATATGCTCTTTTTGGAAATGAGAATGGGATATGAGGTAAGCTAGCTTACATTTTTAATAGAGAGACTCTGTTATCGTTTAAGTACGAAACAAAGGAGGTTGTTAAACATGTCTAAATAAACAATGAAATTTGCAATCACAGGTGAAACAAAGGGTATGCAAACCATGATAAAAGCATGAGAGCATCAATTAACAATTGATGAACCGAAAAATATGGGTGGCACTGATACAGGGGCAGCTCCTCTATCTTCATTACTTGCAACATTAGCAGGTTGTGAAAATGTGATAGCTCATTTTGTAGCAAAAGAAATAGGATTCAACTTAGATGGAATCTCATTTGATATCAAGGGGGAACTTGATTCTAGAGGGTTAATGGGCAATCAAGAGGTAAGACCTTATTTTGAAAAGGTGCAAATTGAAGCACGTGTCCAAACAAGTGAAAGTGACGAACGGATTAAAGAACTTCAAGATAAAACAGACCAACGTTGCCCTGTTTATACGATGATGAAAGCCGCTGGAGTTGAGCTTGAAGCCAATTGGGTACGAGCATAACACCTTGGAAAGCAAGTGAACACTCACTTGCTTTCTTCTTTTTCCTTATTTCGTTCGTAATAGAAGGGTTTCAACAAAAAAACTAGAAGTTCTTTTATAGTTCACTTTTTAGGAGGAAGAAAAATGAGTTACATTGAAATGGTAGATGAACAAGAGGCTGAAGGACTATTAGAGGATATCTATCAAAAGCTAGGTGGAAGAGTGGCGAACATCTTAAAGGCTTCTAGTTTATTTCCTGAATCCTTAGATGCTCACTTACAGTTGTATAAGACACTAATGTTTAAGAAATCTCCATTAAGTAGGGCTGAACGTGAAATGATTGCGACAACCGTATCTTCAGTGAATGAATGCCATTACTGAATGGAGCATCATGGGGCGGCGCTCCATTTATTGACGAAAGATCATATGTTAGTAGAACAGTTGAAAGAAGATTATWCGAAGGCGGATGTAACACCAAAGATGTTGGCAATGTTGCAGTATGCAGAGAAGTTAACCAAGCATCCTGCTAGTGTAGACAAAGAGAGTGTGGAAGTATTGAAACGGTTAGGATGTACAGATCGAGAAGTGCTTGATCTTTGTCAGATTACGGCCTACTTTAATTTTGTCAATCGGCTCGCAGAAGGTCTTGGGATTGAGTTGGAAAAAACGAACTAAAGGGTGGTGGATGAAATGGAATTACCGAAGCTTCCGAACATAAAATTATGTAATTTGGATGGAACAGACTTCAATACAGATGAACTGCGTGGGAAGAAAACACTAATCTTTATGTGGGCGTCTTGGTGACGTTGTCGAGAACAGCTGCCAGGTTGGCAAGCCTTTTACGAAAACCTTTCGAATGAAGAATTTACGATCCTTTCTGTTTCTGTAGATGTTCAGGGGCCATCTGTTGTTAAACGCTATGTAGGTGACACTACCTTTAAAACAGTGGTTGACCAAGAGCAGCGGTTATCAGCGTTACTGGGTATGAAGATTGTTCCAAACGGTATTTTCATCGATGAAGATGGAACAATTCGTTTAATTAAGCAAGGGTTTCACGTCACGAACGAAGAACATACTGAAGCCATTAAGAAATTAGTTAACGGTGAAGTAGAACAAGTTGTATTAGAAGATGACTATTACAAGACAAACGATGAAAAGAATCCATTAAAACAAGAACTAGCGAATACAAAATTCAGGTTAGGGATGGTCTTGCTCGAACAAGGAAAAAAAGAAGAAGCTTTAAAAGAGTTAGATGAAGCCTTAAACAATGATCCTGAGAATTTCTTGATTCGGAAACAGCGTTGGTATATTCGCTATCCAGAGAAATTTGAACCGACTATTGATATTGAGTGGCAAAAGCTACAACTAAAACAAGAAAGAGAAGCAGAAGAGTGTGGGCCTGATGGGTGTAAAATACCAGGAACTTGATAGGTTGAGTGTTTTATATCGAAAAAAATGAGGACTGATTGAGATCAAGTCCTCATTTTTGTGCGTTCACTTTTTGATTAACTTTCTCGATATGAATAGAATAGGAGAGTAAGCCTTTCTTTAGCAGCCATTCTTTTCTAAATTGACTCATCACACTACTCACTGTTTCTCTCGTAGAGCCAATCATTGTAGCGATGTCTGAATGAGTTAATTTCATTTCTATTGTTTGCCACTCTTTTTTGCGCTTACCTGACTTCTCGCTTACCTTCATTGCTAAAGGAACGATTTTGCAAAAAAGGGAAAAATGCAGTCTTTGAACTAAAACGGAAGATAAAGTATGATCATGTTCCGTGGTTGACTTATACGGACCCGGAAGTCTTTCATTTGGGAGTAACAGAGGATGAGGCGAAGGATACCTTTGACGACAGCTATCACGTGTATGAAGTAAAAACGAATGATGTAGATCGGTTTGTTGCTGAAAGACATCTTGATGGATATATAAAAATGATAACAGATAGAAAAGGGAAAATCATCGKGGCTCATGCAGTTGGTCCAAATGCAAGTGATTGGATGCAAGAGGTTGTGTATGCCAAACAACATGGGCATAAAATCGGGAATATCTCAAATGTGATTCACCCATACCAATATTACTCGGGAATGTTTTCAGGTTATACAGAAGGGCTGTACCGAGAAGAAGAGATTCGAATTGATTTAAGGGAGGTCTCAAGCAAGTCGAGCGTTTCATTCTTAGAAGACCGTGTACTTAGCCTTGACCCTTTTGAAAAAAGAATGTTGACGGAAAAGGGCCAAATAGTAGACTATGATGTCGTTTCATTTGATATCGGTTCTAAATCTGTTTCAGCAAACTATAGTATCAATCAATTAGCCACTCATATTAAACCTAATTATTTGTATACAGAAGCTATTAGACGAGTGCGAGAAGCCAATAAAGCCGTGCTCGTAGGGGCAGGAGTGGGTGGGATTGAACTGGCTTTATCGATTCAATCTTGGAGAGATTAGCATTTGGATAAAGAGCCGATTACCCTTATATCTTCAGGTGTCCTACTTAAAAATGAGTCAGACCGAACCTCCAAGAAAATCGAAACGATTGTTAAAGAAGCTGGTGTCAGGCTGATTGAGAATACGCATGTGACGGAGCTTAACGAAGAAAGACTTTATACAGATGGCGCCATAATGATTGAGTATGATGAGGTGCTTTGGCTAACAGGTCCAAAAGCTTTCGATATCTTTAAAAAAGCACTCGTTCCTACAGATGACAAAGGTTTTATGCTAGTTAATGATTTTTTACAGTCACCTTCGTTTCCTTCAGTATTCGGTGCAGGTGATTGCGTGACGATCTCCTCTCATCCTACACTACCTAAAAATGGTGTGTATGCCTTTAGACAAGCACCCGTTTTATACAACAACCTCGTGAGTTTCCTAAGGGAGGAAGAAGGGACTCTTTTTACACCACAAAAGCGTTACTTATCTATTTTATCGATTGGAAATAAAAAGGGCTTCCTATTGTATGGTGGCCAATGTATAACAGGAAAGTGGACATGGCGTCTCAAACATTACATTGACTCCAACTATATGAAGAGTTTTCAGTAAGCCCCTTTCGATTCAAGTATTTTTATAATGTAATTTCCATTTGACAATCTTTCATAGTCTAAGAGCCATCGTCTTTTGACTTACGAAACATCCTTGTTTAAAATGGAAGTAATAGATTCGTGCGACATATTACGTACAAGCTAAGCATAAGATGGGTGTAAATGAGGGCATTGCACATGCGCGTGTAATGTCCTTTATTGCACTTATTAACCATACATTTTTAAAAAAGTTTAGCTTGGTAAACAACGAGATAATGAATCGGCCCTTGAGGCTTGAAATCGAGTGGGAGTGGTGAGGATGAATAGCAAGAAATTGCTTCTCATACTAGTCGCTGTAGTGGCGATCGGATTAGGAAGTGTGTTTTTATTTACAGGTTCATTTGCATTAGATGGCAATGAGCAGACTTCAACCTCAGAATCGGAAAATCAACTTAATCAAAAAGAAGTTGTAACAGACGTTGAGTCTCTTGAGAAAATYGCCAAAACACTGGCGATTATTCAAGAGCAATATGTAGAAGAAGTAGATGAAGAAACGCTCATCCAAGGGGCGATTGAAGGAATGCTTGATACGCTTGATGATCCCTATTCTGTTTACATGGATCAAGAAACAGCTAATCAATTCGTCGAATCACTTGGATCAAGCTTTGAAGGAATTGGTGCTGAAGTGAGTATGACGGATGGTACGGTGACAATTGTCGCTCCTTTCCGTGAGTCACCAGCTGAGAATGCTGGTCTTCAACCAAACGATAAAATTATTGAAATTGACGGAGAATCGACTGACGGATTATCACTGTATGAAGCAGTATTGAAAATCCGCGGTGAAAAAGGGACGACGGTAACTTTAACAGTCGAACGTGCTGGTGCCAATGAATTTTTAACGATTCCAGTTATTCGCGATGATATTCCGATTGAGACGGTTCGTGTCAGTACGATTGAACGTGACGGCCAAACGATTGGGTTGCTCGATATTACTTCTTTCTCTTCAGATACGGCAGACCGTTTTGAGGAAGGGCTTGAAGAATTAGAGGCCCAAGGAATTGATGGCTTATTAATCGATGTTCGTGGTAATCCTGGTGGCTACTTAGATAGTGTAGAGAAAATCGGGAAATTAATTATTCCTGGTGGAGAGCCGATTGTTCAAATCCAAGATCGCACTGGCGAGAGAGTCCGCTATGTGTCCTCACTTGATGAGAGAAAGCCTTATCCGATTGTAGGTCTAACAGATCGCTCGAGTGCTTCGGCATCTGAAATCTTGTCTGCGGCATTAATTGAAGCAGGTGATTATGATGTTGTCGGGGAGACGACGTTCGGCAAAGGGACGGTTCAACAAACGATTCAACTTGGTGATGGAAGTGAGTTAAAGCTTTCATTATTCAGATGGCTGACATCAGCTGGAAATGATATTAATGGTGAAGGCGTAGAGCCAACGGTTGAAGTGATGCAGCCGGACTACTTCTACTCTGCACCATTAACAGGAAATGAAACATTAACGCTTGATATGATGAATGAGCAAACAAGAAGTGCCCAAACGATGCTTAAAGGACTGGGGTATGAGACTGGACGTACAGATGGCTATTTTGATGAACAAACCGAGGAAGCTGTTCGTGCCTTCCAGCAAGCTGAAGGATTAAATGTGACAGGTGAAATTGACGAGGAAACAGCTAGTAGCCTGCAACAAATTATAGTCGATGAAGTTCGCGAAGAATCGAACGACAAGCAGCTTCWAACAGCAATAGAGTTAATCACTAAACAAGCAAAACAATAAGAAGATAGGAGACGCAAGCAGTGAAATGCTCTTGCGTTTCTTTTTTTGATGGCGATCGCTTGAAATCTAATAAACTATCAAAAATCATAATTTCTCACAGATCTATTATCTCTTTTTCGTTTATATAAGGTAGAATAGAGAGAAAGAGTTCTGGAGGCGTTAGATGTATGATAATAGACATTCTGAAAAGCTTGGGACTTACTATTGGTAGCTTTTTTGCCAATCCCATTTTGTACATAGGTTTATTCGTAATTTTTTTAATAGCTCATCGCCGCGTTCAAAAAGAACGAGTGGCTTTTCATACACGAGTAACGGATCGAATCGCTGATTTCGTTATTCCGTTTTGGTCAGCAGTTGTAGTCGGGTTATTGATTTCACTCGCCACATTAGGTGCTGGTATTGTGATTACGATTCCTTTACTAT
>NZ_LFEL01000038.1:0-10399 GCF_001037965.1 Bacillus sp. LL01
GCACAGCACAACTGATTCCGGAAAAAATAATCCAATTAAAATACCGACAATAATACCAATTACTAATTTCGCTAAAAGTTTCATCTTCTACCCTCCAAATTGTCTCTCTAAGAAGAACAAATGTATATTGCTATTTTACATATCTTTTTTTAGAATACAAGGATTCACGATATATTCAGAATAGTAAGTTTTCAAAACAATAGAAAAAAGCTAACCTCTTTCTCAAGATTAGCTTCAAATATTCAGGATCTTACCACAAGAAAAAGGCACTAGCAAGGGCAAATCCTCCAATGGCAGCAAGCGCAATTGGGACCACATTATTAGATGGACAACAGGATGGTGGATAAGGTGGCTGGTAATAGCCATAACCATACCCTCCGCTACGATCATACGATTCCTGCTCCCCAGCTTGTTCAAGTTCCAAGTAAACATGGCCCGAATCAACGCTGACTAATTTCCCTGTATAAGTTATTCCCGAAACATCTGTAATCGTCACTCGCTGACCTTGATGTTCTTTTGCAAGCTCATAATAGTTAGACACAAGCGAACCTCCTTTTTGTCGTTCATATATAAGATATGAACGAACCAAAAAGCATGTCTCCACCTATAACTAGTTTTAGCTTACTGTTCGTCTTTAAGATCTACAAAAAACGATTGATCATCCCTTAAAGCACAATACGATATATTTTTAATATCTCTGTATCCAATTTTTCTCATTTCTTGCCTTAACCATAACGGTGTTTTGTCGATTTTTTTCAAATGCTCCTCTTGAACCTTTCCATCTAGGATAAGGGGTAAGGGGAGATTGGAACCTTTCTTTTCAGCATCCTTTGATTTTTCAATAACGGAAAGTTTGCCAGAAGGTTCTAAAATGGCAAATTCAACATCAGAAAGCTTTCCTATCTTGTTCTGTCTTAGCTGCACAAGTAAGTCATCAAAGTTATAGCGTTGCTTACGCATTTCATGTTCATCGATCTTTCCTTCTTTTATTAATACAGAAGGCTCCCCATCTAATAAGTCACGTAATTTTTCACTTTTTAACGAGAAAACCGCAAACGTAATTTGAATAATGGATAGCACAAAAATGGGGATTAATGAATGAATCATTGGCGCTTGAAAGTTATCAATCGAAATCACTGCAAGTTCAGCAATCATGATTGATACAACAAAATCAAGAACCGATAATTGCCCTATTTCTCGTTTACCCATTAAGCGTAAGACAAGTAGAATAATGACATACACCAAAACTGTACGAAGGATGATTGTCACAAAGTCCATCGCTCACGCCCCCTCAATCTCAAACTCAGTCTTTAATGAGTAGTATGTGCAGAGATTGTGAGCTAATGAATTGAAGCTTTTGGAAAGAGAACTCAGTTAAAAATAAATTAGATAGCGTAAATAAATATAAATGCTTGATATAATAAAAGAAATAAGAGCAATCGGTGCACCTACTTTTAAAAATTCCAGATAGCTGAATGGTTGCTTTGCTTTTAAAGCCATTCCAGCTACAATCACGTTTGCCGTCGCTCCAATAATGGTTGCATTTCCTCCTAAACAAGCCCCTAGAGCAAGCGACCACCATAATGGATCTAGATTAGTCATTCCATACTCTTGAAATTCTAAAATGACTGGAATCATTGCCGCTACAAATGGAATATTATCTACAAATCCGCTAAGGATGCCAGCTCCMCATAAAATAAACATCGCCGTCTTAGGCAAATCACCGTCCGTATAATATATAATAGCCTTTGCAAACTCATCAATGATCCCGACCTCTTTTAATCCACCAACCAGCATGAAAAGTCCGATAAAAAAGAAAAGAGTTACCCATTCAACCGACTTGAATACTTCCTCTACATCGAGCTCATCTTGAGTGATTAACATCAATAATAAAGCCCCTACCATTGCAATACTAGTCAACTCAATATGTAATAAAGGTTGAATCACAAAGGCAACAGTAGTTGCTCCTAGAACAGTAACCGATTTAATTAACAAGGTTCTATCTTTGATAAAATCTGCAGGTTGGAGCATTTTTAACTTCATCTGATGCTCAACTTTAACAGAAAGCTGTTTTCGGTAATAAAAAACCAATCCTGCCATCACTAATAAAAAAATGATGATAACAACTGGACTTAAGTGCACGATAAAATCATTAAAGTTTAAATGCCCAACTGCCTGACCAATCATTAAATTAGGAGGGTCTCCAATTAATGTAGCTGTTCCACCAATATTAGACGCCATGACAATGGATAATAAAAACGGAACCGCATTGAGCTTTAAAAGGGAGGTTAATGTAAAAATAATCGGTACAATTAAAAGCACCGTTGTCACATTGTTTAAAAAAGCAGAGCCAAAAGCAGTAAAAGTTGAGATCACAATAAGTAAAGGGATGGGTCTGCCCTCTACCCATTTCGYCATAGAGACAGCAACATATTCAAAAAAACCGCTCTGACTTGTGATGGAAACTAAAATCATCATTGCCAGTAAAAGTGTAATCGTATGCCAATCGATATGCTGCAAAAAGGCAGCTTCTATTTCATATACACCGAACACAAGCATCAACACGCCACCTAGACAAGCGACCACTGCCCGGTTCAGTTTTTCGGTCATAATAAAGAAATAACTGATGATAAAAATGATTAACGCAAAGGTTACTGCCATGTTTGTACTCCTCTCGTCCACATTTCTATCATCCTATGACACGCTTGATTTAAACATGTCCTTTATTCTGCTTATCCAATCTTTTATGTCTATTTTATACAAGCCCGAATAAGCTTTAAAAAGAGGTTAAAWACATGACAAAGGGGTGTGGAAAATTGGCTTCTAGAAGTTTTTTCCCAGCTGTATTTTGGGGATTAAGTGCAATTTTAGTAATTGCTCTGTCTTTTAGTTTACTTACTTCCTTATTTTTAACATTTACTTCTTATACGGAGGAATCAATCGGCTGGCTTATCATTGGAGTAGCGTGCTTATCAATGTTTATTGGAGGGTTTATGTCAGGAGCAAAAGCAAAGTCAAGAGGTTGGATGGCAGGTGCTCTAACAGCCTTGTTATTTACCTTAATAACTTTTCTTGTCCAATTCCTTGGCTACAACGAGGTATTCACAACTGGACAGTACGCCTTTCACGGCGCCTATCTGCTACTCGCAGCATTAGGTGGCATCATTGGAGTGAATATAGCAAGCAACTCACAAAAATAAAGAAAGCACAGCCAAATGGCTGTGCTTTCTTATGTATGACTGATGTCTAACTTCATTGACTCAGATAATCGTCCGCTTCTCTTTGGCAAACGAAGCAAAAGAGCTTCTCATTGCCAAACCTCCAGCCTCCTCATATCTAAACGAATCATTCCGCTTTTCAATGTCCAGCTTCGGCTCCTTGACCTGCGGGTAAAAATGGTGAATCAAATGAAGTCAAACTGCGACTTCATCTTGCCCCCCCTTATTTTACCGCATGCCAGAACAGTCGCCTCCGCCTTTCATATTATCAATCTGGGTTGACTACTTCGCGGWCTGCTGCGCGGTCAAACGTTAGCTTACGGTTATCGTTTACAAGAACGATGAGTACATCCTCATCGATTGCATCGATTACACCGTGTATGCCACCAATTGTGATGATTTTGTCACCACGTTGAAGGTTTGAGTGCATGTCACGAATTGATTTCTGACGCTTTTGTTGTGGACGAATAAGCAAGAAATAAAAAATCGCAAACATTAGAATTAGTGGTAATAATGTACCAAGAATCTCCATTCATTTTCCCCCCTTTCCTTACTTTACAAGCTATATGATTAGAAGTTCTTTGCATTTGGCTTGTTGAAGCCGTATTGTTCAAAAAACTCTTCTCTAAAGTCAAGCAAACGATCATCACGAATTGCTTGTCTTACCTGCTCCATTAAGTTTAACAGGAAATACAGGTTATGATAAGTCGTAAGCCTAAATCCGAACGTTTCGTCACACTTAATTAAATGGCGAATATACGCTCTTGAATAGTTTTGACAAACATGACAATCACAGTTCTCATCAAGAGGACGGAAATCGCGTGCAAACTTTGCATTTCGAACGACTAAGCGRCCTTCACTTGTCATACAAGTACCATTTCTAGCAATACGAGTAGGAAGCACACAATCGAACATATCAATCCCACGAATCGCCCCATCAATTAGTGAATCAGGAGATCCAACTCCCATTAGATAACGGGCTTTGTCATCTGGTAACCAAGGTGTTGTAAACTCTAACACACGGTTCATCACATCTTTTGGTTCGCCTACTGATAACCCACCAACAGCGTAACCAGGGAAATCCATTGATACGAGGTCTTTAGCACTTTGCTTTCTCAGCTCTTCGTACTCCCCACCTTGTACAATTCCGAATAAACCTTGGTCTTCTGGACGTTTATGAGCACTTAAACAACGTTCAGCCCAGCGACTCGTACGCTCAACCGATTTTTTCATGTAGTCATATTCAGCAGGATAAGGAGGACATTCATCAAATGCCATCATAATATCTGACCCAAGCGCATTTTGAATATCCATTGCACCTTCAGGACTTAAGAAAAGTTTCTCCCCACTCATGTGGTTGCGAAAATGAACACCCTCTTCTTCAATCTTACGCAAAGCACTTAAACTAAATACTTGAAATCCACCAGAATCCGTTAAAATTGGACGATCCCAGTTCATAAATTTATGAAGGCCGCCTGCTTCTTTGACGATATCATGCCCCGGACGTAACCAAAGGTGATAGGTGTTACTTAAAATAATCTGAGCGTTCATATCATAAAGATCTTCCGGGCTCATTGTTTTAACTGTTGCAAGTGTTCCAACAGGCATAAAAATGGGTGTTTCAAATGTACCGTGTGGTGTGTGTACACGCCCAAGTCTAGCACCTGATTGTTTACACGTTTTAATTAATTCATAGGTGACTGCTGCCATAGCGTCCCATCCTCCTTGTCACTCTCATTTCTTATCTAACGAATAAACATTGCATCACCAAAGCTGAAGAAACGATACCGTTCCATAACCGCATGGTTGTATGCCCCGATGATATGCTCTCTTCCGGCAAGAGCACTTACAAGCATGACAAGCGTAGACTTAGGTAAGTGGAAATTCGTTAACAATCCGTCAATCCCTTTAAATGTATAACCTGGGTAAATAAAAATGGACGTCCAACCAGATGCCTCACAAAAAACACCATGTTCATTCATGATTGTCTCAAGTGTTCTAGCTGAAGTGGTACCGACTGCTACGACTTTGCCGCCATTCTCTTTAACCTCTGTAAGTAAGCGTGCGGTTCCTTCACTCATTTGATAATATTCTGCATGCATCTCATGGGATTCAACATCCTCCACACTAACTGGCCTAAATGTTCCAAGCCCGACATGCAAAGTGATAAAGGCTAAGTGAACACCTTTATCTTGTAGAGTTTGCAGCAGTTCTTCTGTAAAATGCAACCCTGCCGTTGGAGCTGCTGCAGATCCTCTATTTTTAGCAAAAACTGTCTGATAACGTTCTTGGTCATCAAGTTGTTCTTTAATATAAGGTGGCAAAGGCATTTCTCCCAATTGGTCAAGAACCTCATGAAGAATCCCGTCGTATTGTAACTCAACTACTCGTCCACCTTGATCGCTTTCATCTACACAAGTAGCAGTGAGAAGGCCATCTCCAAAATCAATCGTTGTACCAACCTTCATTCGCTTTGCAGGCTTCGCAAGAGTCTCCCATTTATCACCTTCAAGCTGCTTTAATAACAGCAACTCAATTTTAGCTCCGGTATCCTTTTTCACACCGTACAATCTAGCTGGTAACACTCTTGTATCATTTAATACTAAGCAATCACCTGGTTTCAAATAGTCGGTTACTGAAGAGAAGACATCATCCTTAATCGAGCCATTTTCTTTATCTAAAACAAGCAAACGAGACGCCGTTCGATCAAGGAGCGGCGTCTGTGCGATCAATTCATCTGGTAAATAAAAATCAAAATCACGTACATCCATGTAAATTCACCTTTTCATCCGTTCTAAGACATCTTTTCTAGAATACCGAACCTTGTTTTATTAAGCAAGGAAAATTCATCTCGCTTACCGGAATCGTCCGAATAAAAATAAAATCAAAGAAAGAACGATACTTWCGACAATCGAGGTCATGATCGGAAAGTAAAACGTGGAATTCTCTCGTTTGATTAAAATATCTCCGGGCAAGCGGCCAATTGATGTTTTTGAGAGTAGCGGCCATAACAGCCCAACCACAATGCAAATAACCCCAATCCCAATCAACACTTTCGATACTGTACTCATTTAGTCGGCTCCTCAAGATTGAAATGTTCATAACAAGCAGGTGTGACCATTCTTCCTCTCGGTGTGCGCTGTAAGAAACCAATTTGTAATAAATAGGGCTCATATACATCTTCAATCGTTTCAGACTCTTCTCCTATAGTCGCAGAGATTGTCTCAAGACCAACAGGACCACCTCGGAATTTTTCAATCATCCCTATTAGTAATTTATGGTCAATATGATCAAGTCCTAGACGGTCAACTTGTAATTTCTCTAGAGCATTTGCTGCAAGTTCAACAGAAATCGTGCCGTTGCCCATAACTTGCGCAAAATCCCTTACACGACGTAGCAGACGATTCGCAATACGAGGAGTTCCTCTTGAACGTCTAGCAATTTCTACTGCGGCAGCTTCTTCTAATACCGTTTCAAAAATAGCTGCTGTTCGTTTTACAATGACCGCAAGTTCCGCTTCTGTATAATATTCTAAACGTGCCATTACTCCAAAGCGATCACGTAGCGGTGCTGAGAGCATCCCTGCTCGAGTTGTTGCTCCTACGAGGGTAAAAGGTGGTAAGTCTAGACGAACGGACCTGGCGGTTGGGCCTTTCCCAATCACAATGTCTAAACRAAAGTCCTCCATTGCTGGATAAAGTACCTCCTCGACCATGCGATTTAGACGATGTATTTCATCAATGAACAAAACATCACCAGGCTCAAGCGCTGTAAGAATAGCTGCTAAATCACCTGGCCTCTCAATTGCTGGACCTGAAGTGGTTCGCATTTGTACTCCCATCTCTGTTGCGATGATACCAGATAAAGTGGTTTTACCAAGACCAGGTGGCCCATATAAAAGCACATGATCAAGGCACTCTTCACGCATTTTGGCAGCTTCTATAAAAACTTGCAGGTTTTGCTTTACTTTTTCTTGCCCAATGTWCTGATTTAAATCCGTTGGGCGAATGGTTTGATCAAGTGATTCCTCTAGTCCTTGAGATTCCGCAGAGACCATACGCTCATCCATTCATCTCCACCTCCTCATTTTAGATTTTCAGCATTAATTTCAAAGCTTTTTTAATATAAGCATCCGTTTCCATTACTTCCTCTTCAAGCTTAGGACGAACCTTTTTCAATTCTTTTTCTACATATCCAAGTGCTCGTAGTGCTTCAAGCGCTTCTTCAAGCTCTTCATTTACTTGGTTAACGGCTTGTTTTGATCCAGAAATTAATCCGTCTGAATCTGTGAATAAACTTGGAGCAAATTCATCAAGCTTCCCTTTTAAGTCTAAAATAATTTGTCTAGCTGTCTTTTTACCAACGCCAGGAAACTTCACTAATAATGCCTCGTCTTCTTCTTCAATCGCCCGCACCACATGCTCCGGTTGACCTGAAGCAAGAATCGCTAATGCACCTTTAGGACCAATMCCTGATACATTGAGTAATTTCTCAAATAAAGCCCTCTCTGCCTTTGTCTCAAACCCAAATAACCGAATAAGATCCTCCCTCACATGATGATAGGTAAAAATCTTAATCTTCTCCTCTAATTGGCGCTGGAAACGGTAAGGGTTCGGACAATACACCTGATAGCCTAACCCTTGGTGGTCCACTACGATATATTGTGTTTCGATGTCCACTAACACTCCATTTATGTAATCAATCACTTTGAACTCCCTCTCCATTATACGAACGTTTATTTCTATTTTAGCATATTTCCCCGACCTTCGTATAATCGCATCGTGCTCAAAATAAAAAAGCTGCCTGTTAACCAGACAGCCTTAAAATTCAGCTTCTTTATACTCTGCAAATACTTCTAACACTTCTTCATAATGATCCTTATCTCCAACAGGAATACCTTTAGCAAGCTCAGAATGCTGCTTACTTTTCAACTTCTTTGTATCAACTTGAAAAAACGACTGAATCACTTGTTCATCTTGAGGAACACCTTCAAAAATCGATAAAATTCCATCTTCAGTAATCCCAAAGTAACCGTTCATTTTTAAATCCGGAGAGATATCATCAATTTCTTTTTGAAAGACCATTCGCTCCTCAGATTGAGTTTGTAAAGTCCAATCCTCATAATGAGCCCAAAAATCTTCCATTGCCCAAATCGTTTCTTCAGTCTGCTCTTCGATGACTTCACCGTCCATATAGAGGTATTGCAAGGTCACATTCATCGTTGTAGGAGCTAATACTTCAAACGCGTCAGAAGGAGTATCATTCTCATTAAAATCAGTTTGAACATGCCCTCGTTCTGATTGAACAAATAATAACGTAAAGGTTGTAACTAGTATTAACAGAAGCATGATGAGAATAGTGTTTCCCTTTTTCTTTTTTAATTCTTGAAGCACTTTCACCATGTTCACCACCGTTCGATTCATTAGTAAATTCAGTAAGATATATAAAAACTTCCATTTACAAGTTCAGTCTCTCCGTAAATTGATGTTTTCATTCCTCTCTTATGATAATTCTTCATAAATCAAAAAAAGACAGGGGAATTTCCCCTGTCTTAATGAAGGTTGTATTGTATTACSGTGAACGCTCAAACGGACGTTGTACAGCGCGACCTAAATCTTGTAGCATGTCATTAAATGTTGCTCCAACTTCGTTAAAAGCAGCACCAGTACGTAATTCATCATCCATTGTACGGATGCGTCCTACTGTATTCTTATCTGTTACAACGCGTACATCTTTTCCTTCAACTTGTTGTTGAACGACCTTTTGGACACGATTCTTGATCTTTTCATTGTTAGCATCTGTTTGAACACCTACTACTACGTCGTTTTCATGTACAATGACACGACAATCCTCAACACCTTCAATWTCATCGACTCGATTAGCTAATTGTTGAGCCGTTTTCCCGTCATAATCTTTATGGTAATTAGCCGTAGTTGTGCGTTGACCCGTTAATGATTCCGCACCACGTCTGGCAGCACCCATTCCACGATTTGCACCATGCTCTAGTGCACCAGCACCTTGACGCACTCCTTGACCAAGAGCACCAGCACCTTGACGCACTCCTTGTTCAAGTGCCCCAGCTCCGCGGCGAACACCATGCTCCATTGTTCCTGCACCACGATTTGTCATTCCTAGACCTTCACCTGTACGGTTCATCGTGCCACGTTGACCAAAGTTCATTGCCCCTTGACGATTATGTGTACCATAGCGCGTATTGGCATGGCCACGTAACAATCCATCTTCATCAACCATACCTGGTCGATCATTTCCTGTGATACCAGCTCGGCCCATTCCAGGTCGAGTTTGGTTAGCACGGTACCCATCACGTCCTGCAGATTGGAACCCTTTGTCACGCGTTTGATAGTTGTTTAAATGTGTGCGTGTTCTTTGTCCTGCAGGTTGATCGAGTCTTCCATAAGCACCACCAGCACGACGATTATCAGGTGTCATCATATCTGTAACTGGACCTTGACCACCGTAACGTGAACTTGTATAAGCACCACTCATGTCTTGTGATTCAAAACCTGTATTTTGATAATTGTTGTTCATGGTTCTAGCTTGATTGTCTGTACCACATGCAGTCATACTACTTAAAATCATTGTTGCTGCGGCAACCGTCAATGCTACTTTTTTCATTTTTGAATTCCCCCTTTCAACAATTAATGTGGCTAAAATCATCTAACTTTACTCTGTTAGTTATT
Organism: Bacillus sp. LL01; assembly: GCF_001037965.1. NCBI lineage: Bacteria > Bacillati > Bacillota > Bacilli > Caryophanales > Bacillaceae > Bacillus > Bacillus sp. LL01. Next base: position 9,920 of record NZ_LFEL01000038.1, read on the forward strand.
GGGGAGAAATGAAAATAATAATCGAAATGATTAAGTCAAAAGAAAAAGCAGCCTAAGAAATAGGCTGCTTCTAATCATTAATCTTCATAATCATCAGTTTCACGATATTGATTAAGATGTTGAAGTTGTTCATAATCATTAGCTGACATCATTTGTCCATTTGTTCCATACATCATTGGTTGATTCATTTGACCCATCATTTGCATTTGTTGATTCGCTTGGGCCATTGACTGCATAGACTGATTCGCCTGTGCTCCCATATTCATTGGCATCATCGATTGATTTGCCTGTGGTCCCATATTCATTGGCATCATCGGTTGATTTGCCTGTGGTCCCATATTCATTGGCATCATCGGTTGATTTGCCTGTGGTCCCATATTCATTGGCATCATCGATTGATTTGCCTGTGGTCCCATATTCATTGGCATCATCGGTTGATTTGCCTGTGGTCCCATATTCATTGGCATCATCGGTTGATTT
>NZ_LFEL01000039.1:0-10200 GCF_001037965.1 Bacillus sp. LL01
ACGGTTTTGAGATGGGCGTCTTGATTACCATCTGTATATGTTACCAAAATATCTCCGGAAACGGTATCGAGATCTATGTCTCCTTCTATTCCTCCAATCTCTATATCCCCTGAGACTGTTTTAGCTGCCGCCTGCCCTCCCATAAAGGAGTCTACTACCACATTTCCTGAAGTTGAGCTGAGAATAGCTTGAATAGCATTAATCTCAGTGGCTTCAATGTCCCCAGATGTGGTCCGGAAATGAAGATCACCCACTAATAATCGAGTATGACTATAAACATCCCCTGACACTGTTTTGATCTCAAGTTCATCAAGATGTTGCTCTGGAATAAACACAATCATTTCTGTTTCTGGTCTAGGATTAAAAAAAGGAAGCGAAAAGCGATTTCCTTCTACCATTTTCACGGTTATGCGGTCCCCTCGTTCATCAAAAATCAGATCCTGATTTCTTTGTTTTTCTTCTACTTCAACGATTAATTCATTGCCCTCGGCCTTCTCAATTCGAATATCAATACTCGTACTCTCTAAAAGTAAGTGATGAGTTTCTTGAAGATCGATTCTTACCTCTTCTAGCTTTTCTCCACTACTAGAAGTGGAAAAACACGAACCAAGAGTAGAAAGAAAGACAATTAGACCGACGACCATTAAAGTGACTCCAGCTAGTTTTTTCATACAAACCTCCCCCTACGTCCCCTTATACACCCATAAAGTATATAGAAATTTTTTCCTTCAGCCAATGAAAAATCGATTTCATTTGAAAGAAAGCAAGGGCTCCCCCTTGCTTTATGCTTATGCTTAAGATTGTTTATCTAGCTTTTCTTTTAAAAGACGCAGTTCTGCTTCAACTTCAATTTCATGTTCCTCGTGGAGGTTTTTGCTTGTTTGACTAGAATACTTATAGGCTTTTTCCTCTGACCTCATCACTTGATCATCTAAATGTTCAAACTCTTCTTCAAGATCTAACATATAGGACCTAGGCTTCAACGCCTTCATATGCTCACCCTTTTTTGTACCTTGTAAACGCAGCGATAATTCGATCTTTTTCTCACGTAGTTGTATATGCTGATCCTTTAGCTTCTCAAGCTCTACTTCATAGTGATGTTTTATTTCTGTACTTTTCTCTGTTAATTGATCATAACGGTTGAGCTGTTGTTCAAGATGCTTTTTGTCGACAAGAACCTTTTTAGCAAGTAATTCTTCTGCGGCTTTTAAAGCCTCAACAGCTTGCTGCTCTCTTCTTGTAATTAAACGCTCCGTCATTTGTTTGTCTCGATCTAGTGTTTCTCGTACATACCTTTGCTTTTGAATGTTTTGCTCTGCCTTTTTAATCGAAGCTTTCACATCACGAAGATGTTGCTTAATCATCATTTCAGGATTTTCAATACGATCTAGTCCCTCGTGAATCGATGCTTTTATAAAACGTTCCATTCTTTTTAATGCTGACATCTTATATTCCTCCCTAAGGTTTATATTCTATTTATTTGTTCATTAAACGATTAAACTCTTCATCAATCGATTCGTAGGGCGAACGCGCTTCCTCCACAAAATCTTCTTCATCACCGTCTTTAGCTGGTATCAGCAATTGATATCCTCCATATACGAGTAATACACCAATGGCCAAACTCACAACTCCTCCCATGCCTCCAAATAAGAGGACTGCACCTAAGGCAAGTAATGCTATGCTCGATACAGACCAGCCGACTTCCTGCCATTTTGAATACCCTAGATACATTAGCCATGCACCAATTACTAAGCMAATTACCCCTCCTAGATGAATCCCGACCATGCTAAGAAGCATACTTAATCCAATAAAAAGGAGTAAAATTCCTCCCAGTGCTTTACTTGTTCGTTTCACGATCATCCCTCCTTACTTGTTATTACTTCTATTGTAAGAAAAGACATACTTTCTGACCCCTTGCCGCAGCACGGTTTTCACTCCGCCTCAAGACTGATCTTTCTCTCCGACCTTTGTCACTTCAGTGAACAAATGCAAAATGAGTGAAAAACTATTTTTATTTGGTATATACTTTGAATCAACAGCTCAAAAATGATTTTTATGAGAAAGAATGAAATGATAGAATAGTTTTACTTGCTACTGCATGGACTAGTAGTAACGTAATGGAGGTGGCAAATATGTCTGAGGTGACAATTTGGCTTGCATTTTTAGCGGGGGTTGTTTCTTTTTTATCTCCTTGTATTTTCCCTTTGGTTCCAGCCTATCTTGCACAGCTAACTGGCTCTCAAGTAGAAGGCAACGCGGTCATGGCAGATCGCCGCTTAATCTTATCTAGAAGTATTGGATTTGTGATAGGGTTTACAAGTATCTTTTTATTACTCGGTGCATCTTCGACCTTTGTCGGGCAATTGTTCTGGTCAAACAGGCAGTTACTTGAGCAAATAGGGGGCATTATCATTGCGGTCTTTGGTTTACAAATGATGGGCGTGATCTCAATTCGTATGTTGATTAGTGAAAAGAAGCTATCAACAAAACCACGTAAAACAAAGAGCTTCGCAAGCTCTGTTTTACTCGGGTTCTTATTTGGAACAGGATGGTCGCCATGTATCGGCCTTGTGCTCTCATCTATTTTAATTATCGCAAGCCAAACTGATACGATGTGGACGGGTATGTTCATGCTCCTTATCTACTCCATTGGCTTAGGGATCCCATTTGTAGCAGTGGCGCTTCTATGGTCAAGATCTCTTGATAAAATGCGCCGTCTGAATAAATGGCTTCCTACGATCCAAAAGGTCAGCGGTGGAATTATGGTTGCTCTAGGTGTGTTATTATTCACTGGCCAATTCAGTGTCATTTCTGCCTACTTAGCTCGATTTGTACCATTTAATTTCTAATAAAAACGGAGCCGATCTAGTGATCAGCTCCGTTTTTTTCTTGTTCAAACATTCTTATTCTAAAACCATTCATCGCCGTTTCCCCTAAAATGTCAAGAAAATGATAATTAGCTGCCGCTCCGACAATCGCTCCAAATCCTGGGATCATCTGAAGCRTTTTTGGTAAATCAATATAATCTCGATACGTCAACTGAAAATCCTTCCAATCTACTTTTTCCATATACTCTCGCTTACTTGGAAGTTGATTATACTCATCTTCCCATTGGTCAATACGATTGAGTAATTCCACCCTCTTATCGCCGCTTGAGAATGCGAGTTGGAATAGAAGTARCACAAAGAGTCGCTCTCGATAATCTCTGACGTCATACCCATAAGTCGAAGCCACATCAAATAAGAATTTCATTTTGATTCCAAGGAGCAAAGGGAAATCTGCGAGGCCAAGAAAAATACCTCCAGCACCTGTACCTGCTCCCTCAGCAGCCGCTGTTCGTTTATAAGTCTTAATTAACTCTCTGACCTTTTCTTCTCTTTCCTCTAAGCTCACATCATAAAGGGGTTCTTTATTGGCTGTATGCTCTGATCCGGTTAATGTGACATGAACCATGTTTTTAATACTGTTAGTCACGACCGAATGAACGCGCTCTGGAATCATATTATTCATTTTCATTTGCCACTTTTTTGTGTAACGGCCAGCCATTGAAGGGCGTTTAAGCAATTTCCGTCTCCATCTAGCAACTTCTTCCTTGGCAGTTTCTTTGTACATCGATACACTCCTTTTACTAGTAGTTCTCCTTTTTAGTAAATGAGAAAAAACGACTTACCATGCCTGTTTTTTGCGACGATGAATCCACTTCGTACTCCCTACATAACTAAATCCAAGACCTATGACGAGTCCAATAACGGTAATCAAATAAGTTGAGGTGACAAGTAAAACTCCAGTTAAAACGCCTGTCATCACAAGTAACAATCTAAAGCTAATCGTAGTTAAAGCGTGATTTCGCCCTTCTTCTTCAATCGGATACAAATCAACCCACATATTTGTATCGTAATGAAACCATAAAGTCGATAGCTGCATCATGACCATATGCATGAACAATAGGAGAACTGCAATCTCCATCCAACCATTTGGTAAGATAGCGAGTAAAAAGCTTGCAACAAGGACTAATCTAAAATAGACACCTAAATAATCATTTGCACGAATAAACGTGCGCGCAAACAAATAATGATAAACACTCTTTTTATTTGCAGATAAGAATGGCAAAAGGCCATTTAAATACGAGCGACTTCTTACTTGTTCTTTTAACTGAGGGACATCCGTAAAAGCATTCGCAATCCGGTAAAAGAACATTAACATGCGTTGTTCCACATTGATTAAGTGGTCCCATTTAATCGATAACTTCTTCACAACCTTTTGATAATACACTACATAGAGCAACCCCATAATTAAAAGGACAGCTGCAAGATAAATAAAGTCAGCACCAGAGAATAAGAGATACGCGAACACTCCGTTTACAAAAAAACGCAAAAAGAAATGCGACATTCTTTCTTGATCACTTTGAAAACGTTGTTCCTGCCATGTACTCCCTACATTCCATGCTTTCACAACTAATAATAAGCCAAGCACGAACCAAAAGCTCCCTGCCGCATCCGTTAAGCGCAAAGCAAAAAGTGGCGCTAATACAATAAAGAGAACGGTCATCGTAAAGGCTTGCAAGATAAAGGAATAAATTTGTGACGATCTAAAATAACGATCAAGCTTCGTTTCATAAGGTAATAAAAAGACAACATCCGCCTGTTTTACAAAGGTTCGTATTCGTCCCCTTGTTAAAACAAGAGCAAAGACGATGGTAAACAGCCATAAAGAAGGAAATGACTCCGGCAACTCCTGAAGAAGCTGACTATAATAGAAGCTCCCAATCAAAATTAAAAAATAGACTGTAAATAAAAACCCACTATTTCCAATTAAGCGTAAGTACCTGATTGCTTCGTTCCAATAAGCACCTACCCTCTCTTTCCATAACGTCATTCCATCCCTCATACGATTTCTTCCTTCGTCATCTCAATGTAGATATCATCAAGTGTTGCATAAGGCATCTTTAGCTGTTGGCGCATTTCTTCGAGTGTCCCTGTTAAAACGACCTTGCCATAATGCAAAATTACAAACCGATCACAATAACGTTCTGCCGTCGCTAAAATATGCGTCGACATTAACACGCCCGCTCCACGTTTTCTCATATCAGCAATAAAATTTAAAAATGATTGAATACCAAGAGGATCAAGTCCTACAATAGGCTCATCCACTATATAAACGGGTGGTTCCACTAAAAAAGCACTCATAATCATTACTTTTTGACGCATTCCTTTCGAGAAATGACTAGGAAACCATTTTTTCATCCTCGTCATCTTAAATTCTTTAAGTAGTGACTCTGCACGTTCCTTAAATACGTCTTCCTCTATTCCATAAGCAAGTGCAGTTAATTCAAGATGCTCCCATAGCGTTAATTCATCATATAAAACCGGTGTTTCAGGTATGTATGCATAGGCACGAYGATACTCATTGGCATCTTCTTGAAAGGTTTTCCCTTCAATCGTCACCTTTCCATCATGTGGTTCTAGTAGGCCTAAAATATGTTTAATCGTCGTACTTTTACCAGCTCCATTAAGCCCGATTAAGCCAACAATCTCTTCTTCATTCACCGTAAAATTCACATTATGCAAGACTGGCTTTTTTGGATGATACCCACCAGTTAGGTTCTCGATCTTTAAACGCTGTTTCATTCAGTAGTCGCCTCCTTCGCTTCATTATCTTATCAAATTGAAGACTACCTTCTCCACCCTTACCCCAAAAACCTCTAAATAAAAGAGAAGAAGCAACCGACAATCGGCTACTTCTATCCATTAAGATGCAGATGGGTGAGGTGTATCAGTAGGCTCTGCATAGCCTTCTTTATATCGCTCATCAATCAAATCACGTATTTCATCAACAGAGGTTCCGTTATCATACAGCTCCATAGAAGCATGAGCAATCTCTAAACAAACGCCACACTTTGCCCCGTGGTCATCCCACACAACAGAGCCATCCTCGCCTCTTTCATGAATGAAGCAATCGAATGTACTACGGTGACCAACTGATTCACCACATCCACAATAACATGGTATATGCTCAAGTAAGTCTTGGTAATGAGGGGTACGTTCATAGATATCACCAATCGCCTCATGATGATTGGCTAAAAATGTAGGCAACTCCTCAGCTGCAGCTGTTTTTTCATGCAGATCTCCCATCACCATATTATGATTGGCATGATCTACCATAGCCTCTTCTTCCATATCATGACTCTGACAACCGACAACAGGAAATACAAGTAATATAAGCGCAAGGAAAAGTCCTAATTTTTTCATCTCACAAGCTCCTTTATCGAAGTTATTCCCCCGTATTATAGCACGACCCACCAACCAAAAAACCGCACAAAACTGTGAATAAAAAGAAAAGCGGAGAGGCTCGGTTAGGTATGAGGGCGGTGGAGCTTTGGCAATGAGAAGCGCTTTTTGCTTCGTTTGACAAAGTGAAGCGACCGATGACCTGAGCCACGCAACTAGACAAGAAAAGCGAAGGCGACTGGGTTGGCATGCGGATAAATAAGGGGGAGCAAGATGAAGTCGCTCTTTGACTTCATTTGATTCACCGTTTTTCCCCGCAGGACAAGGAGCCGCAGGGGGAACATCAGCAACTCGCTCATAAAATAGCGTTTCGCTCATATATTTTGAGGCTTGCACATCTATCAAGAATGGCGCACATATATCTGCTGTACCGCTCATATATCATCAACTTCGCACATAATTCTTTCGTACTCGCTCATATATCAATAATTTTGCACAAATCAACAAATCGTTATATATTAGCAGCCTTCAACAGACTATAACCACCATGAAAAACAGCCCCCACAAAGTGAGGGCTGTCGATTTTGATTAGTTAACCATTCTTGCTCCGTCTCCCCAATACTCTTTACGAATCTGCACCTTTTGAATTTTTCCTGATGCTGTTTTAGGAAGTGCTTCAGCGAACACAACGCTTTTTGGAGCTTTGAAATGAGCCATCTTGCTTCTTGCAAATTGGATCACTTCTTCCTCCGTTAACTGCTCCCCTTCACGTAGGACGACCACCGCATGAGGGACTTCTCCCCATTTTTCGTGAGGAACCGCAATAACAGCTGCCTCTAATACGGCTGGGTGCTCATATAATACACCTTCTACCTCAATCGAAGAAATGTTTTCGCCTCCACTAATAATGACATCCTTTTTACGGTCTACAATTTCCATGTAACCATTTTCGTCCACAGTTGCCATATCTCCTGTGTGAAGCCAACCCTCTCTGATCGTTTCATTCGTAGCGTCAGGATTTTTCCAGTAACCTTCCATCACTCCGTTGGCACGAACAACAATCTCACCAATGCTCTTACCATCAGCTACGACTGGCTCACCGTACTCGTTTACCACACGTAATTTTGAACCGATYATGGCATAGCCCGTTTTTGCTTTCAAACGCGCTTTTGCCGCATCATCGAGTGATTGTTGCTCAGAACGAATTTGGGAAGTAGTGACGAGTGGGCTTGTCTCAGTCATACCGTAAACTTGAATGAATTCCCACCCTAGCTCTTCTTCTACTCTTGTTACAAATGCTGGAGGCGGTGCAGAGCCGGCAATCACAACACGCATGTTTTTATTTTTCGGAACGTTTTCTTGTTTGGCATATTCAAGCAACATATTTAATACAGTTGGTGCCATATGGGCTACGGTCACATTATTCTCTTCGATTTTGTCAAAAATGGCTTTTGGATTAATCTTACGAAGCATTACTTGAGTTGCCCCATTGGCTGTGTAATAGAAAGGAGAACCCCAACCATTTACGTGGAACATAGGCAAGATGTGAATCAACTTATCTTGATCGCTTACGCGTAAATGATGTTGCGTACTTAATGCATGCAARTAATTACTGCGATGAGTTAACATGACGCCTTTAGGATTACCAGTTGTTCCACTCGTATAAAGAATATTAGCAAGATCTGTTTCTTCTAATGGAACACGATCAAAGGTCGTTGTTGGAAACTGACTGAGCCATCGCTCATATGATTGGCCCTTATCATGATCTTCATCTGCCCCATGAATGATAATCTTTTTAACGGTTTCAAGTTTATCTAATATTGGCTCTACTAAAGGGAACAGTTCATGGTCTACAAATAAAACTTGGCTCTCACTATGATTTAAAATAAATAAATAGTCCTCAGGCTTTAAACGAGTATTTAAAGAGGTCATGACTGCTCCTACTTGAAATACACCATAGAACCCCTCCAGCATTTCTTCTGAATTCGGTGCTAAATAGGCAATTTTATCACCCTTATTAATACCAAGTTCCGTTAAACCATGGGAAAGTTGTTGAACTCGTTCATTTAATTGCTTATATGTAAGCGTTCTCTTTTCACCGATAATAGCTGGCTTCGCTCCGTATAATTCCACGGCACGGTCTAGGAAATCAAGCAAAACTAAAGGTACATGCATAATCGTTCCTCCTGCGACTGATTTATTGTAATTTTCTAACTATATCATACCATATGTCCTAGTCTGTGCCAATAACAGAACAGTGAACGATGACTGTTACAAAACAGCTTAAGCAGTTGCGTCGAGCTCACTTGCTAAGATATAGTAGAAAAAAGAAAATAAACCCATTTGAAAGGATGATTCGATGTCTCATGATTCAAACTGTATCTTCTGTAAAATTATTAAAGGAGAAATTCCGGCTTCAAAAGTATATGAGGATGAGAAGGTCTTAGCCTTCATGGATATTAGCCAAGTAACAAAAGGTCACACATTGATCATCCCTAAAGCACATCAAGTGGATGTTTTTGAACTTGATACAGACGTTGCAAGTCACCTTTTTTCAGTCGTCCCTAAGCTTGCAAAAGCACTTAAAGCTACATACAAGCCAGAAGGTTTAAATATCGTGAATAATAATGGTGAAGTTGCAGGACAAACCGTCTTCCATTATCACGTTCATTTAATCCCACGTTACGGTAAAGGTGATGGATTTGGAGCAGTCTGGAAAGATCATAGCTCTGAGTATTCCCCGCCCCAATTACAAGAGATGGCAGCTGCTGTTTCAGCACATGTTACGAACTGACTTCCATAGTCAGTTCTTTTTTTCTGTAGATTCAGAAAATATCCTTACTTTCCCCTTCTTTTTTAAATAAATTATGGTACGATAATCGTATTAGATAGAAACATTACTGTGGTGCAGAACTAAAGGAGTGGAAGTAGAGCTTATGAGTAAAAAAGTGTATAACTTCAATGCAGGTCCATCAGCATTACCTAAATCTGTTTTAGAAACAGCTCAAAAAGAGTTAGTAAACTTTGAGGATAGTGGCATGTCCGTAATGGAACTTAGTCACCGCAGCAAAACGTACGAATCTGTTCACCAAGAAGCAAAAGAACTATTAAAAAAACTATTAAACATACCAGACAATTATCAAATTCTCTTCCTTCAAGGAGGAGCGAGCTTACAATTTTCAATGATCCCTATGAACCTGCTTAAAGAAGGTCAAAAAGCAAGCTATTTGATGAGTGGATCTTGGTCAGAAAAAGCCTTCAAGGAAGCTCAATTAATCGGTGAAGCAAGTATTGCCGCATCTACTAAAAATGAACAATATAAGTCAATTCCTTCGTTTGACTCATCTACCATTGAATCAACTGATGCTTATGTACACCTTACTTCAAACAATACAATTTATGGGACACAGTGGCAATCGTTCCCTGACACAAAAGATGTCCCTTTAATTGCAGACATGTCTAGTGATATTTTATCTCGTCCTCTTGACATCGAAAAATTCGGGCTAATTTATGYAGGAKCGCAAAAGAATTTAGGTCCATCTGGGGTAACAGTTGTCATTGTCAGAAAAGACTTATTAGAACAGGAAAATGACAATATTCCAACCATTTTACGCTACCAAACTCATGCAAAAGCAGACTCTCTTTACCACACACCTCCAACGTTTGCGATCTACATGCTTCGTAACGTTTTAAGATGGGTGCAAGATCAAGGTGGTGCTTTGGCTATCCAAGAACAGAACGAAAAGAAGGCAAACTTACTTTATGAAGCAATCGACCAAAGTAATGGCTTCTACACAGGACACGCTACAAAAGAAAGTCGTTCACGAATGAATGTTACCTTCACTCTTCCTAACGAAGACTTAACGAAAGCGTTCTTGAATGAAGCTGCTGATAAAGGATTTGTTGGTTTAGGAGGTCACCGCTCTGTAGGCGGTTGTCGCGCTTCTATTTATAATGCTGTCCCTCTTGAAGC